>JAOAGT010000005.1:101740-185910 GCA_026415615.1 Thermoleophilia bacterium
GCGCGCGGGCGCCGCCCGCAACCCCAATAAGAGCCGCCCGCCTCGCTCGATATAAGCGATCGACCTCCGCAAGCACGCCAGCAACTCCCGGCTCCGAGCGCACAAGCCGCCTGAAACGCCTCACGGCCCCCTGGCTTTCTGCACGGCTCACCGTTTTCACCAAAGCAAGGCAGACGAGATACAGGAGGGTAGGATTAGGAGATACGCCTCCCACCAGCGGAGGGGTTTCAACCACAGCGGGATATCCAAACGGGCAACGAACAGCTATACCAGTGAGTTCGTATGGAGCCCTACCAAGCGCCCCAGCGACAACCGCTAGGTCCCGCGATGAGACAGAGAAAGAACTAGCAACCTCACCCATCTGGGCCGTCAGGTACAAACGCTCGCCCCGATCAACCCCCACTACTCTCACTCGATGGAGCAGAACCTGTCCTTGACTCAGCGGTCGAAAGTCCAGCACTCCCGGACGTCTCATCGACTGAAAGACCTTGCCCACCGCAAGCTTCCACAGTGGCCCTACTCGGGCCCGTAGAAGTGCCGCTTAAGCCTGTGGAAGTGCCGCTTAAGCCCGGGGAAGCGCTGCTACTAGCAGAAGTGCTGGTGGTAGTCACAGCAGCAGTTGTACTGGTGGTCGAGATTATGGGGTCCTCACCGGCAACCGGCGTCGCCATCATCGGAGCTACTGCCTTTTGCAGTTGGTCGACCTCCGAGGTTCTGTTCTCCTTCGCCACAGCGGCTACCACGACCACCGCGGCGATCACCGCAAGCACCACAAGCGAGCGGAGGCTGTAACGCTCCGACGGCGGCCGCCGCCTAGCCAAAAGATCAAGCCACAATAAGGGCGATCCAAACCCAGGATCGGTCTGTCTTCTCTGCTGATTGGAGCTGGAGTCCGGATTACGAAGCCATGGCTCGAGCTTGCGTTTAGGGTCACTCACGCTCGGACCCTCCAAAGAAGTCCATGAGAGCTAGCACCAGCCTCTCGAAAAAACCAACCTTCACCTTTTCAACCTGAGCCCCAGACACCTCGACATCCGCCTCCCCGGGGCCAAGCCCCACTGCGCGGGCGCCGGTAGCAGCCGGAGAAGCTTCTCCCGCACCGTCTGAGGAACTAGAGTCTACCACGATATACAGTTCCTCCCCTGGACGAGCATACGAGAGTTCTTTGCGGGCCAAAGTCTCAAGATAAGAAGCCTCGGTAAGCTTGCCGACCTCCGCCTGCAGCTGAAGGCGTTGCTGCTCTAGCGCAGCCACTTCTTGGCTTACTTTTTGCAAGCGCGCCCGAGCATCGAGATAGTCGGTGAGGGGACCCCAGTTCACTGACACTGCCGCCCCCAGCAGGAGGAGCAAGAGAACGGCCCCAAGAATGCGGCGTCTCCTCCTGCAAGCTGCCTCTCTGGCATTTTTGGAGTCTTTGAAGCTGTTGTGTGCCGCACGCGGGTCAACTGCAGCGTTTCCCTTGCTCGAAACGCCGCGGTCTCCCCACATCTCCGTCGCTATGCTCCCTGGTCTTGCCATAGAGCTGTCAAACCCGCCTGGGTAGTTCCGTTGAAAGAACCGGCAAACGTACTTATTCGCCCTGTAACCCTGCGCTTCCTCCACCGCCCGCAAACGCAGAGCGCCCCGGGTAGTGGGCAGCCTCACCCAGCTCCTCCTCGATACGTAGCAACTGGTTGTACTTGGCTGTCCTTTCTCCTCGGGCAGGAGCTCCCGTCTTTATCTGCCCGGTGTTTGCGGCCACAGCAAGATCCGCAATGGTGCTGTCTTCGGTTTCCCCCGACCTGTGACTTACCACCGTGGTGTACCCGGCGCGATGAGCCATAGCGATAACGTCCAGGGTCTCGGTGAGGGTGCCAATTTGGTTAAGCTTGATAAGAATGCTATTGGCCACACCGAGCTCAAGGCCTTTCTTGAGTCTCTCGGGATTGGTGACAAAGACATCGTCACCGACAATCTGAATGGACTTGCCGAGCCGCTTGGTCAGGATTTTCCAGCCTTCCCAGTCTTCTTCGGCCATACCGTCTTCAATGCTGATGATGGGATAGCGCGAGCACAAGTCCGCGTAGTACTCGGCCATCTCCTGCGGTGATAGCTCCCTGCTCTCGCTAGCAAGCACGTACCTCCCCTTGTTGGCATCAAAGAACTCTGACGCCGCCGGGTCTAGAGCTAGACACACATCGCCGCCCGGCTGGTAACCAGCCTTTTCGATCGCTTCCATTAGTGCCTTAAGAGCATCCTCGTTGCTGGCTAGATTTGGAGCAAAACCACCCTCGTCGCCTATTGCTGTAGAGAATCCCCGCGAGGCAAGCACTTTGCGCAAAGCGTGGTACACCTCTACACACATCCGCAGGGCATCGGAGTAGCTCGAAGCTCCCACCGGCACGCACATAAACTCCTGCAGATCGACGTTATTGTCCGCATGCTTGCCCCCGTTAAGGATGTTCATCATGGGGACAGGCAGGACGTGCGCATTTACTCCGCCCAGATAGCGATAAAGAGGAAGCTCGAGCGCCTCTGCAGCGGCTTTCGCCACAGCCAAAGACGCGCCCAAGATAGCGTTAGCCCCTAGACGACCCTTGTTCGGAGTGCCATCAAGCTCGATCAGGCGACGGTCCACCTCACGCTGTTCGAGAGCATCCAGTCCAAGCAGAGCTTCGCAGATTTCCCCGTTTACAAACCCCACTGCCTTAAGAACGCCTTTTCCGCCATAGGCCGCCTCCCCGTCCCGTAGCTCGACAGCCTCGAAAGTCCCTGTTGAAGCCCCGGAGGGTACGGCCGCCCTTCCTCTAGCCCCGCTAGCCAGCTCGACCTCAACCTCCACCGTTGGGTTCCCGCGCGAGTCCAATACCTGCCGGCCGCGCACATCGACAATGACTGTCATTGCTCTTGCTCCTTCTTAGCTTGCTGATAGTAGGCTTCCTGTTCGTCAAGAGAAAGGTCCTCAAAAGCAAGGCCGTCCGCGCCTGCTGCTTGAGCCGCCGCTTCCACTCTTTCCTTAAAGCGCAGAGCAGACTGTCTCAAGGCTAGCTCTGGGTCCACTCGTAGTTTGCGCGCCAGATTAACCACTGCAAAAAGGAGATCACCGATTTCGTGCCTTAGTTTCTGCTGGTCAGCAGCGTCCAGAATCTCCCGCTCAACCTCGTCGGTCTCTTCCCTTATTTTCGCCAGCACCTCGCGGGCCTCAAGCCAGTCAAACCCTACCGCCGCAGCCCTCTGTTGCAGCTTTTGAGCAAAAAGGGTGGAAGGGAAAACCTCGGGTACCTCGTGAAAAATGCCTTCTCTACCTTCGCTCTCGCGCTTAATGGTCTCCCACTTTTCGCGCACTTCTTCTGGGGTCTCGGCTCTGCTCTCCCCAAAAACGTGAGGATGGCGGCGGACTAGCTTCTCCCGTATACAGGCCGCTACATCTCCCAGGTCGTAAAGTCCTTGCTCCTCAGCAATACAGGACAGGAAAAACACCTGGAACAGCAGGTCTCCCAGCTCAGCCTTAACAGCCTGATCACCGAGCGCCTCCCTGCGCGCGATCGTGTCACTCAGCTCGTAGACTTCCTCCAGCGTGTAGGCCACTATGCTCTCTTGCGTTTGTCGACGGTCCCAAGGACACTCTCTCCGCAGCCGCCAGGTAAGGTCGTACAGCCCTGCTACTTCAGCAAGAATGCGTTCCTTTTTCACTTAGTTCCGGCCTCCTTCGGGTGCTGCTTGCTCCTTGACACCCACGGCTGAAACCCCCGCAGCCACTGTGTTAGGTGGTTCGTAGCCAGAGCGATACTTAACCCCCACCCTCTTTTCTGCAACCGAAAGCCAGGTCTGCCAGGTCTCCTCCTGCTTCTTAGCAAGCAGGGTGCTTCTTATGCCCTCCCTAACCTGTTCGAAGGGGAGCTCGCTCTGGGGCACAATGTCGGTCACCTGAATAAGGTGATATCCGTACTGGGTGCGAACGGGCTCGGAAATCTCCCCTTTCTTAAGAGAAAAAACTGCCTGCTCGAATTCTGGCACCAAGCTCCCTCGCACTACAGCTCCCAAATCACCCCCCGAGTCCTTGGTGGTCTCGTCATCTGAGTACCGCTCGGCAGCAGTAACAAAATCGAGTCCGTTCTGGATCTCCCGTCGCACTTTCTCGGCTTCAGTACGAGCCGCCTCCCATTCCACCTGGCTCGCGGCGCGAGCGCGAGTTCCGTCGGTCAACATACGATAAGGCGAAATGAGAATGTGCCTGACTTTGCGCGACTCCTGCTCCACGTAGTCGGCCTTATGAGCGTCGTAATAAGCACGAACCTCTTCTTCGGTAACAGTGATCTCCTTGGTCACATAGGCTTTGACCTTCTCCAGCCACAGCTGATCTCTCAGGGCTTTTCTGAGCTGGTCTTCGTCCAAGCCATACTCTTTGAGGGCAGCCTGAAACCGAGTGGAGTCGTTAAAGAACATTTGCCGGATTTGGCTAAACGCGGCCTGCACCTCAGACTCAGTCACCGTGATTCCATAGCCCGCCGCTTCCTGCCGCAGGATTTCCTGAGTGATCAAGTATTTGACCAAAGCTAGTTGGAAGCGCCTGTACTGCTCAGAATCCTTGTCGGCCTTGGGAGCCAGACCGGCCGCTTCGTAAGCGGCTGTCAATCGCTCAAGGTCTTGCTTGAGTACGAGACTTGAGCCTACTTGAGCAATCGCTTGCTTTGGTAAGTCTTCCTTGCAGCCCAGTGCCAGGCAGCAGGTTGCTATCAGAAGGACAATAGCGATTACTCGCACCAACGAGAAACTCACTCTCCCGACCAAGGACTCTCCTTCTCCAGGAGCCCGAGTATATCACCCAGCACTTCCCGCACTACTACCCGCACTTCGCGCTCGTCTCCCCTTAAGCCTAGAGCCAGCTGCCTCTGCACCGGGGCATATACGTAGCGCCTGTCCTTTTGCCTTAGCTTCTCCCGCGATCCGGCAGGCAGCTCAAGCCCCCCGATTACAAGGCGACCTCTCTCCACCGAAAGGAGATCGGCGCCTAACTCTTGCAAGACAATTCTTACTTGAGCAAGAAACAGTAGATTTTCAACAGGTTCTGGAATCACCCCAAAGCGATCACGAAGCTCCTGCCGCAAGTCAGCCACCTCTTCCATGCTTGCCAGCTGAGCAATGCGCCGATGCAAGTCTACTCGCGCCGCCTCGTAACTCACAAAGCTAGCCGGTACATAAGCGTCGATGGGAAGCTCAACCCGGGGCATCTTGTGCACTTTGATCTCTTCTCCGCGCAACCGTGCTGCCGCCTCACGCAACATCGACAAATACATCTCAAATCCGACTGCCGCAATGTGACCCGATTGTTCCTCGCCCAAGAGCTCCCCAGCTCCTCGTATTTCAAGATCCCGCAGGGCAATCTTGAAGCCCGACCCAAGTTCGGTGTAGTCCGCCAAGGTGGACAGCCGCGCAGCAGCCTCTTGAGTGAGCGCCTCCTCGCCGGGATGAAACAGAAATGCGTGAGCTACTCGTGATGAGCGACCGATGCGGCCGCGAATTTGATAAAGCTGGGCAAGGCCCAAGAGATCGGCTCTTTCCACAATCAACGTGTTTGCGTTGGGAATGTCAAGCCCGCTTTCGATGATGGTGGTGGTAACCAAGACGTCCCAATCTCCGCGCAAGAACTCCACCATGACTCGCTCAAGTTCGTTTTCGGGCATCTGGCCATGAGCCACCGCTATGCGCGCCGAAGGCACAAGTTGTCGCAAGCGACTGGCAGCTTCCTCTATAGTGTCGACTCGATTATGCAGGTAGAAAACCTGGCCGCCTCTTGAGATTTCCCGCTCAATTGCGCGCTTTACAATGCCTTCATCGTACGCGCCTACGTAGGTCTGTATCGGGTGACGATCCCTCGGCGGGGTCTCGATTGTGGTTATGTCCCGCACGCCCGAGAGAGACATCTGCAGGGTTCGGGGAATGGGTGTAGCCGTCAAAGTAAGTACATCCACCTGCAACTTAAGGCGCCTGAGCAGCTCCTTCTGCGCCACGCCGAAGCGCTGTTCCTCGTCGATGACGACTAGACCCAGATCCTTCGGTTTTACGTCCGGAGAAAGCAGTCTGTGAGTGCCGATCAGCACGTCTACCCTTCCTTGAGCAAAATCGCGTAGAATGCGCCGCTGCTCTGCAGCGGTCCTGAAGCGGGAGATCATCTCCACCCGCACAGGAAACTCCGCAAAGCGCTCGCGGAAGGTGGCGTAGTGCTGCTGAGCCAGGATAGTGGTCGGCACTAACACCATGACCTGCTTGCCATCCTGAACAGCCTTAAAAACCGCGCGCAGAGCAACCTCGGTTTTTCCATAGCCCACGTCTCCACAGATCAGTCGGTCCATGGGCCTCTCAGACTCCATGTCGTCCTTGACCACATCAATGGCGCGTAGCTGGTCCTCGGTTTCCTCATAAGGAAAGGCTCTTTCAAATTGAGCTTGCCAGTCGGTGTCGGCAGAAAAGGCATATCCCTTACTTGCTTGCCGCAAGGCGTAGAGATGCAAAAGCTCGCCAGCCACCTGGGCAGCCGCGCGGCGTACTTTGCTTTTAATGTGCTCCCACGAGCGCCCCCCTAGCTTCGAAAGGCTGGGGGCGGCTCCTCCCATCCCCACGTAACGCATGACCTTGCCAATCTGTTCGTGGGGCACATAGAGCATGTCGCCGTCTCGAAAGAGTAGATCCAAGTAGTCCCGGGTAACTCCACCCACCGTACGGGTGGAAATTCCCACGAACCGGCCGATGCCGTAGTCTTCGTGTACGACGTAATCTCCCTTGCGCAGATCGCGAAAGCTTGATAGCTCCAGCCCAGCCGGACGTGGTCGCGCCCCCGCCACTTTGCGTCGCCGGGGGAAAACCACACTCTCAGTCAAAAGAGCCAACTTAAGGTCTGGGAGCACAAAGTGCCGACGATAGGGAATAGCTAGGTAGGTAACGCCCGGGGTTGCCGCTATCTCGCCGCCGCTTTCCACCACACCTGGTACACGCTTTAGAATGTATGGAGCACGCTCCGCTTCCCCTTTGTGTTCAAAGGCAATAACCACGCGATAGCCTTCGTCGACCAAACGAGAAAGATGAAGCTCCACCTCCGGTAAAGAAGCAGCAGCAAGGTCGCCGCTGGCGGCCCGGAAAACCACTTCCTCGTCTTCCCCCTGCGCGTCAGCCTGATCCTCGCCAGTGGAGTGCACAGTGCCAAAGAACACTCTGGCCATCTCGGAGAGAGACGCCTGTACTTCCTCCCAACTGTAATATCCCTGTACTGCGCCAGTAGAGCTGCCCACTGCATCGGTGGAGCCGCCCACTATGTCGGCGAGATCCGCCGCAAAGGCCTCCACGCGTGCCCGCGCTTGGAGCGGATCGGTCATAAATACGAAGGCTTCGCGCGGGAGTAGACTGGTAATTGGAACTGGAGATCCTTCGCCTTCCGCAGCCGCGCAGATAAGCACGCTCTCCACCGGTTGAATAGACCGCTGGGTAAAGATAGAGAAACGACGCAAGCTCTCAATTTCATCGCCCCAAAACTCGATTCGGACGGGATAAAGGTCAGTGCTAGGAAACACGTCGATGATCCCGCCCCGCACGCTGAACTCGCCGGGGTTCTCGGCCTGGTCCACCCGCCGGTAGCCAAGCTGGCAAAGATTGCTTATCAACTCATCGAAATCGTGGTGTGCGCCCCGAGAAAGTCTGAGACCCAGGCGATCTGGAACAATCACTCCTTCCAGCAAAGTGCTGGCCTCAAGCACAAGAACCGTTGCGGCGCCCCGGCCCTCTGCTTGTGCTTGTAACGCCTCCAGAGCCCGCGCCCTTCGCCCAGCCACCCGCGGCTGCACCGAGGTCTCGGATCCATACCACACTCCCCGAGGAGGAAGGTAAACAACATCGCGACCATCAAGGTAAAGAGCAAGCTCATGCTCAAGACCAAGAGCCAGGTCTTGGTCCGGAGCCACTATCAAGGCAGGGCGTGTTCGCCAAGCAGGCAAAGAAAGAAGACCGCCAATAACATAAGCCTGAATAAAGCCAGGAACACCCGCACAAAATGCGCCGTTGGTAAGATCTGCGGTCTCGAGCTTGGCTGCCAGCTTGACAAAAGGCGGATAGTCAAGCAGAAAGTCAGTCAGACGAGGCATCGCCGCTTGAACGAATTCTAAGCCATTCCTCAACTAGGTCGGCAGCCCGACCTATCAGGGTCTCTACCTCCTCACGAGGCTCATCAAACGGAGCAAGTACATAGTCCACTAACGGAACATTACCTTGCGCTGGGCGCCCTACACCTACCCGAACTCGCCAGAAGTCCCTCGTCCCTAGATGCTGTTCCAGACTCCGAAGACCGTTATGACCGCCCAGACCCTGTCCTTCTTTTAGCCGCGCCTCCCCAAAAGGTAGCTCCACGTCATCATGGATCACCAGGATCTGCCCAGGTTGCACCCGATAGTGGCGAGCAGCCTCCGCTACCGATTTCCCAGACAAGTTCATATACGTTAGGGGGAGTAGCAGCGCCACCGCGGCTCCGAGAATCTCGCCCTCGCACACTAGTCCATGAAAACGATTGCGCGGCAGCCCAAGACTGTGACGGCGTCTTAATTCCTCCGCCACCATGAAGCCAGCGTTATGCCGGTGGCGCTGATATTCGGGCCCAGGATTTCCCAGACCCACAACTAAATACTTTGGCTCTCCCAACTTTTCCTTGTCACAGTCATTCCTCGGAGCCGGACTCTTCAGACGCCGCCTCCTGGATCTTTGGCGGAAGGAGCGTGACCACTATGTCATCCGGATCGTCCACAATCGTTACCCCAGTCGGGACCAGGAGCGACGCCACTGTCAAATGTTCCCCCACCCGGAGATCTCCGATGTCGAGCTTGATGGACTCCGGAATCTGCGCGGGTAGAGCACGCACAGTAACTTCGCGCTTCTCCCACTCAAGCACCGCTCCTGCCGCCACAGCCTCCGGCTCCCCTACGGCTTCGATCTCTACCTCCGCCTCCACCTGGCTAGACAGGTCTACCTCGTGAAGATCCACATGTAGTACTTGCCGTTTGAACGGGTGCACCTGCACTTCTTGCACAAGCGCATACCTGCTACCCTTCGCCTCGGGGCCAGAGTCAGAAGATCCGTTCTCAAAAACAAGTTCGAGTAACACCTTGTGTCCCTGCGCCATGGCGTCGCGCAAATCCTGGAGGCGCACAGCGATGGGCAAGGCAGGTCGGTTCTTGCCATAAAGTACTCCGGGCACGAAACCCCGAGCTCTCAGCCGACGCGAGGGTCCGTCTCCCACTTCCAAACGTTTGCTCACTGGCAGTCTCACAGCATCCATGGGTCTCTCCTTTCGAGCCTTGAGTCCTTGGGACCAAACAGCTTTGGGAACCGGTACTGTCAACCGCCATGAACCCCGTCCTCGAGTCACGGCGCCGTCTACCACCAGCGCCGCGCCCTGTGCACGGGCACTCCAGCCATCTTCGCGAGCCAGACAACGGCCAGCGCCGCGGCCGGCCCCGTTAGCTAGAACAGCTGGTTCTCTCCCTGGAAGAGAGCGCTTACCGACTCATCGGCAAATACTGAGCGGATCGTATCCGCCAAAATGCCGGCCGTGGATAATACCACGATCTTGCTGCGGTCCTTGTCTGGCCGCAGAGGGATAGTGTCAGTGACCACCACTTCCTTGAGCGGAGACGCCGCAATGCGTTCGTAGGCCGGATCAGACAACACCGGGTGGCTGCAGGCAGCGTAGACCTCTTTTGCCCCCTTCTCGAGAAGCGCCTCTACTCCGTTAACGAGTGTGCCAGCCGTGTCTATGATGTCATCCACAATGATGGCCGATTTGCCCTCTACCTCGCCGATCACATACATCACTCGCGACACATTGTGCGCGGGGCGCAACTTGCTAAGCACGGCCACCGGACAACCGAGGCGATCGGCCATCCGTTTGGCGGTTTTCATGCCGCCCGCATCAGGCGAAACCACCACTATGTCCTCAAGGTTCTTAGCTTTGAAGTATTCGGCAATCATTGGCAGGGCCGTCATGTGATCTACAGGAACGCTAAAAAAGCCCTGTAGCTGGCCAGCGTGCAGATCCATGGTCACAACCCTGTCGACGCCAGCGGCCTGCATGATGTCGGCCACCAACCGAGCGGTGATCGGCTCCCGGGGGCAGCTCTTCTTGTCTTGCCGCGAGTAACCCATCCAAGGCACAACAGCAGTAACCCGCGCAGCCGAAGCCAGGCGAGCCGCCTGAATCATGATCAGGAGTTCCACCAGGTTCTCGTTTACTGGCCGGCAAGTAGGCTGAATGATGAAAACATCCGCCCCGCGGATGCTCTGACCGTACTTGACGTAGATCTCGCCATCGGCAAAAGTCTTGATCTCCACTTCGCCAAGCTCTATTCCGAGCTTTTCCGCCACCTTTCGGCTAAGCTCGGGATTTCCTCTACCAGAAAACACCATGAGTGAACGCTCGGGGGTCATCCGCGCGCAACGCCGCGGCTCCCAATCTCCCATACCCTGCTCCTCCTAGTAGCTGTCTCTTGGTTGCAAGATTGTTTCCCCAGACCGACTGCCGTCACTGGGGCTCCCGTTGTGCTTCTTACCCTGCCTACGCCGCATCAGCTCCTCAGCGACAACTAGATCCTCCCGCGAGTTAACTCCAAAAGCTGCTGTAGGATCGGACAAGCGCACCCCGCTTACTTTTCGCCCTTGCGCGCGCAAAGCAGAGATTACGTCTGTAAGATACATCTCATTTTGAGAATTGTCTGTCCCAATGTCGCGAAGCAAAGCAAGCGTGTCGCTGCTCGGGAGCACATAGACGCCAGCGTTTACCTCCTTTATCTCTCGCTGCTCCGGAGTCGCATCCCCCTCCTCCACTATGCCGGCGACCCACCCTTCCTCATCACGGAGAATCCGTCCATAGCCGCTAGGGGAGTCAAGAACCATTGTCATGACGCTTGCGCTCGCCCCTGAGCGTCGATGAGTCTCCACAAAATCCCGCAACACTTCGCCGGTCAACAAAGGGGCGTCCCCCGGCAACACCAAAACAAGCCCCGGTAGGATATGCGACTCGGCAGCAAGTAATGCGTGACCAGTGCCAAGAGGCCGGTCTTGTAAGGCAACTAGCCAGCTCGCTGGCACATAAGGCGCCACCATTTCGGCCCGATGACCCAAGACCACTACCCGGCGATCAGCGGCAACAGACTCGGCCGCGGACAACACATGACGCAACATGGGTAAACCGCAGACAGGGTGCAAAACCTTGGGCAGATCGGACCTCATGCGCTTGCCCTGCCCCGCAGCAAGCACGACTACCGTTAACGGCAAAGAGTTCACTTAGCTTCCATGACGTTGGAGGGCTTTAGGCAACAAAAATAAGGCTGGGGCGGTAGGATTCGAACCTACGAATCACGGGACCAAAACCCGTTGCCTTACCGCTTGGCTACGCCCCAACACTTGCGACTCCGTACGCATACCCGGAGCGCTGCGAAGTATAAGTCAGCCCCACAAAGAGTGCAAGAACAAACGCTTACTGTGCTGGGTGACATGCCGTCGTTGTAGATAGCACGCCGTCGTTGTAGGTAACGCGCGGTGGTTGCTAATACACCACCCGCAGCGGCAGAGCGCGCAAGCCTCGCTCGCCCAGCCGGTCGGCTATATCTTGTGCGGCTGCCACAGACTCACACACACCAAAAAGTGTAGGCCCAGACCCACTCATGAGGGCCCCCAATGCTCCCTCTTCCACAATTGCCTCCCGGTCTGTGGCC
Source organism: Thermoleophilia bacterium (assembly GCA_026415615.1). GTDB lineage: Bacteria > Actinomycetota > Thermoleophilia > RBG-16-64-13 > RBG-16-64-13 > JAOAGT01. The sequence continues at coordinate 113,470 of JAOAGT010000005.1, forward strand.
AGAGAAGGAATAAGCCTAAAGGCCGCCTCCTGGAGGTCGTTCTCCAGTAAGACGGCGACATCCTCCACCCGTGTCGCAGCTCCCCACCGCTGCGCGGCCAGCTCGACTCTTGCGGCAAAGCCCGGCTCTGGCCTTCCAAGACCCAGGCTGTCATACACACGGTAAACCAGCGCTGTGCTCAGGGATGCGTCGGCAAAAACAAGAACAAGCCCCATGGTGGGAAGCGCAATAGGCTCGAGAACTTCGCCCACACCGCGAGCTATCGCTGGTCTGGGATCAAGAAAAAAGGCCACGTCTGCCCCAACTGCCCTGGCAATATCCACAAGCTCGTCACGGCCAAGCACCGGACCGCCTGCTTCAGCAATTAGCCGCGCCCCCACCCGTAGAGCAAGTCCGGCATCGCTGCTTCCCCCACCTAATCCAGCTGCTTCGGGAATGTGTTTGTCGATTGTGACATGGCCCGAGAACGAATATCCGGTGTGCTGTTCAAGAGCGCGAAGAGCTTGTGCCACTAGGTTCTCGTCACCTGGTGCAACAGGGGAGCGAACCTCAAGTGAACCGGGCTTCGATCTCCCCGGCCGTGTCTCCAAACAAAACTCGATCTCATCATGTAAGTCGATCGGCAAGAACACAGTAAAGATCTGATGCAGACCACTCTCGTCCTTGGGACCGACAAGCAGGCAAAGATTAACTTTAGCCGGAGCGCGACAGACGATGCTTTCCCTCATGCAAGCGACTCTCCAGATCGCAGATTTTCTTACCGCCGCCAGAACGCAGGAGTGAAGGGCACAGCAAACGCCAGGATCTCGAGACGGCCCAGAAGCATGAGCACCATCAAAGTGATCTTGGCAAGCGGAGCAAGGGGAGCATAGTTCATGGTGGCCCCTACTAGCTCCATGCCCGGTCCCACGTTGTTTAGGGTAGCGGCCACGGCCGAAGCCGAGGTCACCAGACTCTCTCCGGTAGCGGCCACCACCAGAGTCCCCAGAGCAAACAGGAGAACGTACAAGAAGAAGAAACTAAGAACGCCGGTGACAACCTCGTTTGAAATCACTCTTCTTCCCACGCGCACCGGGATTACGGCGTGGGGATGCACCGCCTGGGCAAGTGTTCGACGAGCGTTTTTTCCCAGTACAAGCAAACGCACTACCTTGATGCCGCCGGCGGTAGAACCGGCGCACCCCCCTACGAACATGAGAAGCAAGAATAGAGTGCGGGAGAAGTTGTTCCACGTATCAAAATCCGCGGTGACAAAACCGGTCGTAGTCTGTATTGACACCACCTGAAACAGGGCTTCGCGGAAAGCGTGGCCCAAAGTCTGATGAGAGCCCGTTACAACCAGGCTGACGGCCACCGCAACAGTGGAGAGAGCAAGAATTCCTACGTACAGCCTAAGCTCAGGATCTTGGACCACCTGTCTCGCTCGCCGGGAAAGAAGAAGAGAGTAAAGAGCGAAATTAAGACCCGCGAGAAACATAAAAAGGACCACCACGAGTTCTACCGCCAAACTCTGGTAGGCACCCACGGATTGGGCCTCGGGAGAGAATCCTCCTGTGGCCATAGTCGCAAAGGTATGAGTCAAGGCACTGTAAGGGTCCAACCCGACTGCGATTAGAAGCACCACCTCGGCCAGACTAATCCCGGCGTAAATCAACCACAAGCGCTTGGCAGTGTCGCGGATGCGAGGAGTCAGGCGCTCCGGAGAAGGACCCGGCGCCTCCGCCGCAAACAAGCGAATCCCACCGCCCCCAACCGCAGGAAGAAGAGCTAGAAACAACACTACGATGCCCATTCCTCCGTACCATTGGCTTAGACCTCGCCAGAACATGATCCCGCGCGGCTGGGCGTAGTCGACAAGCACGCTTGCCCCAGTGGTGGTAAGTCCAGATATCGATTCAAACAAAGCATCCAGAGGGCCAAAAACGCCGGCAAGTGTATAAGGAAGAGCACTGAGAACCGCCGCCGCCACCCACGACGCAGCAACCCCCGCAAAAGCCTCCCGGAAGCCGATATATGCCGAACCAGCTTTGCGCGACCACACGTACAAAGGAATTGCCACTGCTAGACAAATGCCCGTGGAGACCAACAGAGGCACAAGACCAGCATCCGCATAGATGCCGGAACAGAGTGCAGAAGCCAACATTCCCAAACCTAGGGCAGCCGAGACAACGGCAACCAGATAGGCAACAAAGCGCAGGTTCATCTCCAGCGACGGGGGCTAAAGAGTTTCTCCACCTTGCGCACTGCTTCCGCAAGCGCAAATACCACAGCTACGTCCCCTTCGCCCAGTACACAGCGGCCGTCAGGAATAAGCACCTCACCCCCTCTTACCACTGCTCCCACTAAAGCCCCCCGCGGAAAGTCCACGTTGGCAAGCGGCTTGCCGCAAACTGCACTTGAACCGCGAACCACAAGTTCTAGGACCTCGCCGGCAGACTTGTCAAGCACAGCAGCGTTCACAACGCTTCCTGCCCGAACAAAGCGCAGAATAGCCGAAGCAGTCATGCGGCGGGGGCTTATCGCTACGTCTACCCCAACGCTTTCCACTACACGCGAAAACTCAGCTCGCTCGACAATGGCCATTGTCCTTCTGGCCCCCAGCTGCTTTGCCATAAGAGCTGTAAGAATATTCAACCTATCGTCGCCTGTTGCAGCCACGAATAAGTCCGCCGTCCTAACGCCCTCCTCGATGAGTACGTTCTCGTCGATGCCCTCATCAGCAATGACCATTGAGCGCCGGAGAGTGTCGGCAGCCTTCACAGCTTGGGCAGGGTCCTTCTCAAACACAGTGACATCCACATGCCGTTGCTCTAGCCCCAGAGCCACACGCATTCCAATTTCTCCACAGCCAAGCAGAATGGCTTTCCTCACCTCAGCCGGGTGGCCAGCCAGTTGCTGAGCGGCAGCCGCCACCGCCCCGGCCTTCCCGGCCAAGAAGACCCTGTCCTTGCTGTTTAGAGACGTCTCGCCTCTGGGAATCAGAGTGGCCCCCTCCCGCAAGATCGCGGTTACCAACACGCCATCTGGCAGAGCAAGGTCACGAAGGGGAACGCCCACCACACCGCTGGCGGGATCAACCAGCACCTCAATTACCGAGACTTGGCCCCCCGCGAAGCTCTCCACGTCCAGCGCCCCAGGTATAGCCGCGATCTTAACGACCTCGTCGGCGACTGCTACCTCGGGTTGAATAACATGGTCCACGCCGACAAAGCCAGCGGCCAGCAGTTTGCCGTCTTGAATGTAATCCTCGTTTCGCACCCGCGCGACAGTCAGAGGAACGCCCACCTGCTTGGCAGCGGCACAAGCAATCATGTTGACTTCGTCCGAATCGGTTACCGCCACCAACAGATCGGCACGGCCCATGCTGGCTTGCTCAAGAATGCGGGGACTTGCTCCATTTCCGTGGAGCGCTAGAACGTCAAGCTCCTGGGCGGCTTTCTCGTATCGAGCCCGGTCTCGCTCGATCACAGCCACCTCATGGCCTTCCTGGCTAAGGATAGCCGCGATGTGAAATCCAACCTCGCCTGCGCCGACTACAACTGCGTACATGGGTTCAGAATACCAGCCAAACGGCCGAAGGAAAGTACCAGTCAACCGAGAGGAGGGGCACGGTGATCTTGTTTTTGTCCGAGGACTAGCGCGGCCCCGGGCGCCCCACCATGGGCCGCCCGGGGCCGCGCGCCTAACTCCACCGCACTCCGTTTCTTACCTGGCCCCACCCGGTGCTGGCCGGGCTCGGCCAAAGCCTACACCAAGTTGGGCTGGGTTCTGCAGGTTACGCTAGGCTCTGATCTCCTCTTTCATGAACAGGATGTAGCTCAAAGTGAAAAACACAAGCACACAACCCAAAAGGGCAATAACCTGCGGCCACACAAGCAACACACTCTGGCCGAAGCTAAGCGGTGACCTCAAAGCCCGGTCCACCTGGGAAAGCACTAGGACCCCAAGAGACCTCACTGACGGGTTAAGCAAGGCGGTGCTTGCCTCGTCATACAACGTCACTGGCGAGATGCGGTCCAGACGGTTGTACAGCTTCTCGTGGCGGTAGATCTCCGCATAAGTGGCGTCTTCGCCAGCAGGGGCAATGGCATCAGTAACAAGCCCGACAATGAGGCTGGCAAACACGGCAAAGAATAGCCACACAGCAATGGAGGCCAAGGCAGACGTTGCCGCCTGCTTAAACACCACCGAGAAAAGCTGCGCCAAAGCCAGCCAGAATCCCACATAGATCACGGTCACCACAAGAAACGCAAACAGCCGGCCGATCTCTTCGGCCGAGGGCGCCTTACCCAAGAGTACGATGCCAATACCCACAGCCACAGCCAGCAGAGCCGCGAGAGCCAGCGCTATTACCGTGACCCCAGCTAGAAACTTTCCGTGTAGCACCGCATCCCGGTGGATGGGCTGCGACATTAGCCGGCTGAGCGTGCCCTGCGAACGCTCGCTGTTTACCGCATCAAAGCCGAGTGCAATCCCCAACAAGGGGGCAAGGAAGATAATGAAACTTATCATCGAGGGAAGGTTCTCCCCCGACACAGTAAACAGATAAAGAAAAGCGTGGGGAAAGTCGTACTCGGCAGAAGCATACTCTTTAATTGACCCGCTGGCGGCATACATGGCGGCGATAGACGCCACCACGATGAGCACCAGTAGAATTGCATAGCGCAGGCTGCCCAGGTGATCGGCTAGTTCCTTGCGCGCTACCGGTCCTACTCCGACAGCGAAAAAACGTCCCCGCGGCACTTGCCTTCCCGAGGAGGCCGAGCGGCTCTCTCCGCCGCCAGCCATGCTTTGCTTCTGCGGCTCGAGGGCAGCAGACTGCTCAAACGGCGACACGGCTCACACTCACCCCCTCCGCAAAGTAGCGATCGTAAATGTCATCCAGCGTCATACCGCGCCTGCGAATCACCACAGGCACAAGACCGAGCTCATCTACAAGCGTAGCTACCTCCACCCGTACGTCATCGGTTGCCCGAATAATGAAGGAGCCATGCTCGAGAGTGACGTCCTTTACCTTTCGCAAAGACCGAAGACCGTCTTCGAGCCTGTTGCGGACTGCCGCCTCGGGTTCATCTCCGTCGGGCGTGACAACAGAAAGCTCGATTTCCACGTCCTCTATCTTCGAAAGCTGCTTTTCCAGGTCGCTCACCTTACCGCACGCGATCAGTTTGCCCCCTACAAAAATCCCCACACGGTTGCAGATCGCCTGCACCTGGTAAAGCAGATGGCTGGAAAGCAGAATTGTCATGCCCCGCTCGTCGCGAAGACGAACGAGCATGTCTAGCATCTCTTTGACGCCCTCAGGGTCAATGCCAATAGTGGGCTCATCCAAAATCAGTATAGAAGGCTGCTTGATCAGGGCGTCGGCTATTGCCAGCCTCTGCCGCATACCGCGAGAATACGTGCCAGCCCTCTTGTCGGCTGCATCAGCCAGGCCCACTTGCTCCAGCAGAGCCTGGATCCGTTCTTCGGCCTCTTGCCGCGGGATCCGGTTGAGAGCGGCCGTATATCTCAAGTTTTGCCGGCCGGTCATATGGGGATAGAAGCCCACGTTGTCCGGCAGGTAACCCACCACCGCCTTCACCTGTAAGGGCTCACGAACCGGGTCAAAACCTGCCACCCGCACCTGCCCTGCTGTCGGCTCAGTCAGACCCAGCAGCATCAATATAGTGGTTGTCTTGCCTGCTCCGTTCGGACCCAGCAGTCCAAAGATCTCGCCCCGAAAAACCGTCAGATCCAGGGAATCCACAGCAGTGAAATTCCCATATCGCTTCGTCAGGCCTGACGTCCAAATAACCGCTTGGGCCTCGTTGGCCTGGGTTTCTTTGCTTGCTCTTGTCTCAGGCATATGTCACCTCGCCCAGCCCAATCGCCTGTCAATCGCGCTCATTGGCGCCGCCAGAACCTGACTAGCGGTGGCCGAAGCGCCGGAAGACCAGGGCCAAGATCACAATCGCAGCGATTGCAATTAGTACTCCGATGACTCCCCACAGAGTGGAGGTCTTAACTGTCACTCGAATGTCAGAAGAGGCGCTCGCCTGATCTGCTCTTGCCGAAATGGTCACCACATAGTCACCGGCGATGGCGTTCTGAGCAGGCTTGAACTTGGCGACCACGTTCTGCTGCTGATTGGCCGGAAGAACATCGATGACCGCCGGCTCAAAGGTAACTTCCCAGTCAGCAGGAGCGCTAGCAGAAAGCTTGACCCCCTGCAGCGGGCCAGTGCCGCTGTTGGTCACTACGAGATTGACCTTGGTCACGGTGCCAGCTTTGACATCCGCATTTAGCCGGCCGTCGGGAGTGGTTACCGCAAGCTTGTAGGAGCCGGTTATTTCAACCTGCATAGCAGTGGTGACCTCTTCACCGCCGCCAGTGGCGGTAACCGCCAAGTCATACACACCTGCAGGAGTGTCGTCCGGCGGATTTACCTTGAAATTGAGCCTCTGAGACGAGCCGGCGTTTACTGTCACCGTCGGAGTCTCTTGTGTCGCCCCAGATGGCTTTAGCGAGACCGTCCATCCCTCCGGAGCACTTACCGAGAGGTTATAGCTTTGCTCAGTCTCGCTATCGTTCTTAAGAGTGAGGTTGAAGGTGTACTCGGCATCAGCGGGGCCACGAAGCTTAACGTAGTCAGACTCAAGAGAGGTGGTTCCGCCCTTCTCCTTGCTTACGGTGAAGCTAAACGGCAGAGTCAGCGTCCCCGCAGATGTTCTGGCCACCACCGTTATGACTACTGTCCCCTCTGTTGCCTCGGCTGGAACTTTGACTTGCAGGTCAATGGAGGTCTTCTCCTCGGGATCGGTCATGATTGCGGAAATAGGCCGTCCCGCTCCTAGCAGATTGGCCTCCCAGCCCTCCGGGACCCCTTGCAGGGAAAGGTCCACTTTCTGAGTCACCGTGTCAGAGATGTTTACATCTAGGGTGACTGTCTGACCAGCTTTTACCGTGACTCCCACATACGGCGCAGTCAAAGTAGTGGCTTGCGCGCCCGGGGCCCCAACTACCAACACGAGAGCCGCAAGGGCTAGCAAGACTGCGCCTCCAACGCTTGCCAAGAACAACCTGCGTCCACGTTTTGACCCACCAGCCAAGAGATGCATACTGAGCAACCTCCGAAATACGATGGTAGTCCAAACCTAAAGGCACACCGCCCGGCTGCCATAATCCGGAAAAAGCCAGCTCAGGCGGCGCCAAACCACGCCCCTAGTGACGGTAGAGGACGGCCTGTAAGTTTTGCATAAAGAAATACCCCTTTCAAGCATGATTGGCACTCTCAGGTTTTGAGTGCCAAACACCACTCCTCCTTTCCAGATCGGCGAGAGTACCCGCGAGCGCGACGAACTGGCCGGGAGTCAGCTGCTCGGCGCGGACCCGCGGCGGCAGCCCGAGAGCAGAAACAGCGGCCGCCGCAACTTCGCGCGAAACAGCAAGCCCCCCTGACAGAGCATTGACCAGGGTTTTTCGCCTCTGGCCAAAAGCCGCTTGCACAACCGCTGCAAGATAGTTCTTATCGCAGGCCGGTTCTTGATCTCGCCCCATGCGCTCCAAAACCACTAGGCACGAATCTACGTGCGGGGCGGGAAAGAAGATCGTTCGGGCAAGAGGCCGAATCTGCACAATCTGCGCGTACAGCTGAACCCATACCGAAAGCACGCCGTAGGTCTTTCCGCCTGGAGGAGCAGCCATTCTCTCGGCTATTTCTCTTTGCACCATGACGCAGTAGCGCCGCACTCCAGGAAGAGCGCGTAAAGCCTCGATCAGAAACGGCGCTGCTACCGAATAGGGCAAATTACTCGCACATAGCGTCGGTGCAGGTTCAAGATTCTCAAGACGAGCCGTCATAATGTCCTGGAAATGCAGCGTTACATTGGGCGCCTCACCCAGCGTGGCGCGCAAGGGACCTTCCAGCCTTAAGTCCACCTCAAAAGCATGAACATGGCGCGCCACCCTTGCCAGCGCGGCCGTGAGAATCCCCAAGCCTGCCCCTACCTCCAACACCACGTCCGCCGGTTGACACTCCAGCAGCCGCAAGATAAGGCGCAATATGTTGTCGTCGATCAGGAAGTTTTGCCCCAAGCTCCTTTTGGGAGTGAGGCCAAACTCGGCGAGACGGGCAAGAGAAACTTGCTTTAAGCCTTCCGCAGGTTCGACCCGCCCGTGTCTTGCCCACTGGTTTTGGGGTTCTATGTTGCTCTCGTCAGCCATACAGCTATGCGCGGAAAAGCCCTGCTTACATTGTCCCTTATCTGGTCTGCCAGCGTCTGTACCGTGACGCCTCGCAGAGCCGCCACCCACTCGTAAATGTGGCGGACGTTCGCTGGCGAATTGGGCTTGCCCCGCACCACGCTAGGCGAGAGCCAAGGCGCGTCGGTCTCGAGCATAAGCTTTGCCTCGGGTATAGCGGCGGCGGCCTCCGCGAGAGCCTTGGCGTTCTTGTAGGTCACATTTCCGGCGAAGCTTACGTAATAGCCGCGGCGCACGACCTCATCAACCAAGTGGGGCCAGGAGAAACAATGAAGCACCACCGTCAAATCTGCGTAGTCATCAAGCACCGCCAATGTGTCCTCCACAGCCTCCCGGGTGTGAATGACCACTGGAAGACCAAACTGACGCGCCAAATCCAGCTGACGGCGAAAAGCCTCTTCCTGTACTTCCTTCGGCCAACGACGATGGTAAAAATCAAATCCCGTTTCGCCTATTCCCACTACTCGGGAGTGCGCAGCCCATTTCTCGAGCCAGCCCACCCCTTCGTCATTCATGCGCCCGGCTTCGTGGGGATGAAAACCCACCGTCGCAAACACTTCGGGAAAGGTTTCGGCAAGCTCAACCGAACGACGCGAGCGCTCAAGGTCGGTTCCCGACTGGATGATGAAGCTCACCCCCGCCGATCTTGCCTCCTCGATCAAGTGAGCAGCTTCAGACCGACAGTAGTCTAGATGAGTGTGAGTGTCGATCAACAATCCCCGCCCGCTCATTCTTCAATGCGGGGGAAGAGAACCACGCTTTCGCCTAGCGCCGTACCGGCTGGCATGAGACCCCACTTAGCCTCCTGCCACGATGGCCACTCTTGGCCCGACAGACAAGGAAGACCAAGTTGGGCTCGCATAGCAAGAGCAGTGGCCGGCATAAACGGATATAACAGCACCGACAGCAGCCGCAAGCCTTCGGCCAAGTCCCATAGCGCTGCATCGAGCGCCGCGTTAGCCTGCTCACCCTCCGAATCGCCGGCGCTCGCCTGCTTGGCCAGTCGCCAGGGGGCTGCTTCCTCCACGTAGCGGTTGAGACGCCGAACAAATGTCCAAGCGCTTTCGAGGGCCCCGCTTAGATCCATTTCCAGCAGACCATCTCGTACTGCCTCACACACGGCTTTTGCCTCAGCAGCAAGTGGCGAACTCTCCGGTGGCCGCCCCACCGGGAGGTTCGGAACGACCCCGCGTCGATACTTGCTAATCATGCCCGCCGTGCGCGAAAACAGATTGCCAAGTTCATTAGCCAGCTCAGCGTTGTAGCGAGCCTTGAAGCTCTCCTCGCTTACAATTCCGTCTTGGCCGAAGTTGACCTCGCGCAAGCAGTAAAAACGGAAAGAATCAGCCCCATATTGCTCGATGAGCGGGAAGGGATCCATGACGTTACCGCGCGTCTTGGACATTTTCTCCCCGCCCAGCTTCAGATACCCGTGAATAAAAAGATGCTCGGGTAGCTCATACCCGGCAGCCATAAGAAGAGCCGGCCAAATTACGCCGTGAAACTTAAGAATGTCTTGAGCCATCACGTGATAGGTGGCCGGCCAAAAGCGAGGCAGAAGATTTTCGCTACGCGCGTATGTTAGAGCGCTTAGGTAGTTTACGAGCGCGTCCACCCACACGTAGATGACTTGCGTTTCGTCCCAGGGCACCTTGATTCCCCATTTGAGCGTGGCCCGGGAGATAGAGATGTCAGCCAGGCCCTGCTCAATAAACGCAAGAGCCTCGTTGTAGCGATGGCGCGGCCGCACAAAATCGGGGTGGCTGCGGTAGTACTCAGCCAAACGTTCCTGAAAGGCCGAGAGACGGAAGAAATAGTTGTCCTCTTCCATGTAGACAGGCGCCACCCCGTGATCAGGGCACAGACCATCTACGAGGTCGGCCTCATTGTAGTAGGCTTCACAGGCAGCACAATAAAGGCCGGAATACGCGCCTTTGTAGACATAGCCGGCATCATAAATGCGCTGCACAAACTGCTGTACAAATTCCTCGTGTTGGGGATCAGTGGTGCGGATGAAAAAGTCGTTGCTAGCTTCTATCTTGCGCGCGACCTCTTTGAACTTGACCACCATCTGATCAGCGTGTTCCTTGGGAGAAAGCCCGCGCGCCGCAGCCGCCTGTTCAACTTTGCTCCCGTGCTCATCAGTTCCCGTAAGAAAGAAAACATCATCACCCAGCTGGCGGTGAAAACGGGCCGCCACATCGGCAGCAGCCGTCGTGTAGGCGTGACCGATGTGGGGCACGTCGTTTACGTAGTAGATAGGCGTAGTGATGTAAAAGCGGCCCATGGCGCGCTATTCTACCTCCCCCTCCGAACCGGCGTCCACCGGCCCGGTACACCGCCAAACCGATACCTACCCCCGGAGCGTCATCGACCCCGTACGCCCGCAGCCCCTAAGCTGGTAACCTTACAAAGCACCCTGCCTGCAAAGCACCCTGCTTGCGCGCACGGTCACGAGTTAAACGCTGGGACTTTGCCATGCTAGGACTAGGCCATGATCAGATACTTTGACACTCGGTCACAGCTTAACAGCCCCATGCCCTTCACAGAGGTCATTTTGCAGGGACTCGCCCCAGGTGGTGGCTTGTTTGTGCCTGAAAGAATCCCCGAGCTTGGCCTTGGCGACATTGCCCAACTTGCCGGCTTAGCTTACTGGGAAAAGGCGAGCTTTATCTTTCAGCTTTTTGAGCCTGATCTTCCGCGGGAAACTATAGAAGAAGTGGCAAGAGCGGCCTATGGCTCAAACTTTGACCATCCGGAGATTGCCCCGCTAGTCCGCGTAGGGGATCGCTATGTTCTTGAGCTCTGGCATGGGCCAACCTTGGCCTTCAAAGACTTAGCCCTCCAGTGCATGCCCCTATTCTTCTCGGCAGCCCTCGAGCAGAAGCTGGCCCGAGATTCTCGAGTTTGCGATTTCTTGATTTTGGTGGCCACTTCTGGAGACACCGGGGCAGCGGCCCTTAGCGGATTTGCCGACCGGCCTCACACCAAGATCGCTGTTTGCTACCCAGCTGGCGGAGTATCACCCCTGCAAGAACGCCAAATGACCACGCAGCCAGGACGCAACCTCACTGTCTTTGCGGTGCAAGGTGACTTTGACGCCTGCCAAAGAGTGGTGAAGGAAGTATTTGGTGACGAGAGCTTTGCCCTGGAGCTCGCCGCCAACTACAACCTTAGACTTTCGTCCGCGAATTCTATCAACTGGGGGCGCCTTCTGCCCCAAGTCGTTTATTACGCGGCCGCCTACTCCACTTTGGTGACACGAGGGGCAGTGGCGTTAGGCGACCCCGTTGACGTTTGCGTGCCCACCGGTAACTTCGGCAACATCCTCGCGGCCTACTATGCCAAACGTCTCGGAGTCCCTATATCCCGGCTGCTTTGCGCTTCTAACGCCAACAAAGTGCTTGCTGATTTCCTGGACAAGGGCGAGTACGACATTTCTTCGCGCACCCTTATTAAAACCCCTTCGCCCTCAATGGATATCCTCGTCTCTTCAAATCTCGAGCGCCTGCTTTTTGAGGTAACCGGAGATGGTGAGCAGGTACGCCGGTGGATGGAGGAGCTTAGGAGCGCAGGCAGATTTACCGTCGACAAACAGACCTTTGCTGAAATCCGCAAAGACTTCTTGGGCAGTTGGGTAGATAATAAGACGTGTATTAAGACTATTGCTGAGGTTTACCGAGAGACCGGCTATCTCATAGATCCCCACACCGCGGTAGCCTGGCGAGTAGCACAAGATCTAGGCGAAGAGCGGCCTGTGATCGTGGTCTCTACCGCCCATTGGAGTAAGTTCCCTGCTGACGTAACCCGAGCTTTGTTGGAACTAGAGCCAGAGGAGCCGTTGGAGGACGACGAGCTCACCTTACTTGAACGCGTCACTTCTCTGGCTCCAGGTCAAGCTATTCCCCAAGCCCTGCGCGCTGTGCTAGCACGCCCAGTCCGTTTCAACAATCGGGTAGCAGGAACAGGAGAAGCTCTCAAACAGGCAGTGCGGGCATGGCTTACGAGCTGAGCTAGCGCGACTTACGAGCTGAGCTAGCTAGCGCGAACCGGACAGGCTTCGCTTGGCCAACAAAGCAAGCTCGTAGACTCGGCGAGAAGGTAAGCCGCTCAGCTTAGCCGCGACAAGCGAGGCTTTCTTTGTGCCAAGCCCAGCTTGCAGCAGCTCTAACAAAGCTTCCCTTACCGTAGTTTCTCCCACCTCGGGAGACCTAGCTGGCCCTGCCGTCTCTTGGGACGGGCCAAGCACAAGCACAATTTCTCCCCTTACAGGATCAGGCAATTGGGCAAGTACTTCCGTCGCCGTTCCGCGGATCACCTGCTCGTGCAATTTAGTGAGCTCCCGACAGAGCGCTATCTCCCTGGCTGGCCACCGTTCGGCGATAGCCGCCAGTGAAGCCCGCACTCGCCGGGGAGAATCAAAAGCCACCACTGTGGCACCCACCTGCTCGAATTTCTCAAGTTGGGCAACCAAAGCCTTCTTGCCTCGGGCAAGAAAACCCACAAAGGCGTAACAATCAGCCGGTAGACCAGAAAGCACAAGTGCGGTAGTTATGGCAGAGGGTCCTGGAAGAACTGTCACAGGAAGATTTTCACGAACGCATGCCCTAATCAGACTAAAGCCGGGATCAGAGAGACCCGGCATGCCGGCGTCGCTTACCAGAGCGACGGTCTTGTTCTCCCGCAGAAGCGGAAGAATTAACTCGAGCCGCCCCTGCTCGTTATAGCCGTGGAAGCTTATGAGCCGTGCGGGAGTGATTCCGTGTCGCTTAAGAAGAAGACCGGTGTGTCTAGTGTCCTCGCAGGCAATGACATCAGCCGCAGCAAGAACATCGAGGACGCGCAGGGTAATGTCCCGGAGATTTCCTATAGGTGTGGGGCAGATGTAGAGCATCTCCGACCTTTGTAGCGGCGTTCAGCAGCTGCATTCGCCAGCCGCGTTCACCTCTCCCCTGCTCACCCTTTGCCAAGCGCTCCCCACGCAACCAGGGCGCCCCCAACCATGCCCGCTTGATTCCCTAGCTGCGCTGTTACCACCTTCACTCGGTCCCTACCGGGCGGCATGGCATACCTCGCCAAATGCTCCCGCGCGGGCCCAAGCAGCATTTCTCCCAGCTCGCTTACCCCGCCTCCCACTACAACCATTTCTGGCTCAAACACGTTAACTATTGTGACCAGGCCCACACCAAGCCAATAGCCTAGCTGGCGGACCGCCTGCTGGGCTCCTGGATGACCTTCTTCGGCCAAACGAGCAACAGCCCTGCCGGTGAGCTTTCCCTCTTCTTGAAGCATCGACATCTGTCCGTGCGGGTCCTTCTCGCGATCTCCGAGAGCGCTGATCCCGTACCGAGCTAGTGCCGAACCTGAAGCATACATTTCGAGGCATCCCCGGCCACCGCACGCACACGGAAGCCCACCTGCCACCACCACCATGTGCCCCAGCTCCCCCGCAGCCCCCGAGGCCCCGCGGTAGAGCTTTCCTTCGGTCATGATTGCCCCGCCCACCCCGGTACCGAGCGTGACCATTACCACGTCGCGATGACCGACTGCAGCACCCACCGCAGCCTCACCCACCAGGGCCGCATTAGCGTCATTCTCCAGAAACACGGGAAGCCCTAGCTTGCCCGCTAGCCGCTCAGCCAGAGGCTCGCTCGAAAGGGGAAGATTAGGCGAAGCAACCACGATCCCTTTCTCGTGATTGATCGTACCTGCGCAAGCTAGACCCACCGCGACCGGGCTAAACCGCTCAAATTCCCTCAGCCCCTGGCGAAGCATGCTCTCCAGGTTAGCCAAGAAGGCCTCTCGGCTTGAGGTGCGACTGATTCCCAATAGAGGCATAGCAAGCTGATTTCCCGCCGGACCCACGGGAACAATGGCGATCTTGCTGCCCCCTATGTCTACACCGAGTACCGATTTCATGACGTTAGGACTGGGTCTCGCTTGCTCACTGATCTGGAGTTACTGACTCGTCTGGATTCGCTGGCTCGTCTGCAGAGATCTCCAAAGCCGCTCGGGCAGCCGCCAAATCGCTCGGCAGAACCATGATCTCCTGCTTTCCCGCACCATCTACTGTAAGCCCCATAACCACTGATAAAGCCTCGTGCCTCGAAAAGCAGGGGATTCCCGCACTCCGCAGTTTCGCAAGTACTATTTCGGCCTCCACCGGGTCATAAAAGGTTGCTAGCACTACCGGCTCGTCATTGACTTTGTCCGGCCCGGCGCCGCTGGCTTCCTCGGAATCGTCAGATGCGCTTTCCTTAAAGCCGAAGTTCATCGGCCACCTCCTGCATGGCGTTGAGACCAAGCTCGAGGAACTCGTCCAACTCGAGACCGAGCTCGGTGCAGGTCATGATGTCCTCCCGTCGAGCCCCTTTGGCAAACGCAGGTTCCTTGAAGCGTTTCTTCAGGCTCTTGAGCGTAACAAAGGCGAGTTTCTTCTCTGGTCTTATGAGCGCAGCGGCAGTGATCAGCCCGGTGAGACAGTCACAGGCAAAAAGGGCCTTTTCCATGAGATTGCTTGGCTGGGTACCATTGGCGGGGTTGTGCGCTCTTATGGCACCCAAGACCTGTTCGTCTGCGAACCCACGCTCTCTAAGCCACTCGGTTGCAAGTAGCCCATGCTGGTTAAAGTGCTCCGTGGTTTCTTCCACATCGAGATCGTGCAGCAAGCCCGCCAGTTTCCAGCGCTCCTCAGGTTCACCCAGACGGCGAGCAAGCGCCCCCATGATGGCTTCGGTGGCCAACATATGCCGCACCAAGTTCTCCTGCCGTACCCGCTCCCTCACCAAAGCCAATGCCTCTTGCCGATTCAAGCTGCCCCTTTCTTGCGCAGTAGCGTTGTTGCCTTACGGTTTTCTTGTCGCATTCAGCCGCTCAAGGACTCTGACTGCTATCTCACCAGCTCTCTTGGCTTGTTCTTTGGACACGTCAAGATGAGTTACAAACCGCACCCTGTTTAGCCCAGCAAGCCCACAAAGCACCCCGGCCTCCTTGAGGGCCGCCACTACTCTTGCCCCGCCCCCAAGAAGCTCCACATTAGCAATAACGATGTTGGTTTGCACCGGATGATCAATGGACAATCCGGGTACTTGCCGGAGGTAGTCGGCCAGCAGCTGAGCATTCTCATGATCCTCCGCGAGCCGGCCAATATTGTGCCTGAGGGCATAGAGCGCGCCCGCGGCGATTATTCCTGCCTGGCGCATGGCTCCGCCATACTGCTTGCGGTGGTAGCGAGCCTCCTCGACAAACTCGCGGGTCCCGGCTAAAGCCGATCCCACTGGTGCCCCGAGGCCCTTCGAAAAGCACACTGACACTGAGTCAGCAAGAGCTGCATAGGCCTGCAGCGGAACTCCAGTTGCCACATGAGCGTTCCACAGACGGGCGCCGTCTAGGTGAACTCTAAGCCCATGAGCACGAGCCACCTCGGTTACCCTCTCTAGCGCCTCAAGCGGCCAGATCGTCCCCCCGCATCGATTATGAGTATTTTCTACCTCCACCACCGCCGTGCGGGCGTAATGTTCGCCCACAGGGCAAATGTTGGCTTCTACCGTTTCGGCGGAAAACACGCCAAGTGGACCGGGCACCGGGCGAAGTTGCAGCCCTGACAGTGCAGCTGCCGACCCAGCTTCATACAAGAGCACGTGCGCTTCTTCATGCACTATCACCTCTTCGCCCGGCTTAGCTAGAGTATGAAGACAGAGCTGGTTGCTCATAGTGCCCGAAGGCACAAATAGCGCGGCTTCCTTGCCAAGAAGTTCCGCTACCTCTTCCTGGAGTTGGTTAACAGTAGGATCCTCACGGTAGACATCGTCCCCCACTGGAGCCTCGGCCATGGCTTTGCGCATGGCCTCACTGGGTCTTGTCACAGTATCGCTGCGAAGGTCAATGACCTCTCCGACTTCGGCCATACCTGGCCTCCTTTTTCGGTTGGCCTTCTCACCCAATTGAGTGATCTCGTGGCGCCCCTCTCGCCTGAGCGTATCGTCTCCTGGCACTTCGAGCGTATCGTTTCCCGGCACTTCGTTGCTGCCGCCAAAGTACGCTCTTCCGCGAGGTTCTAGCGCGGAGTCGCGTCAGGAAGTCCCCCATCCACTGGTATGGTTGCGCCTGTGGTTGGCGTCTGCCTGGTGGCGAAAAACAAAACTGCGTTTGCCACGTGTTCTGCAGTGACTCGAGCCTTGAGCAGATTTCGGTTCTGATAGTAAGCCTCAAGCCCGGCCTCATCCAACCCGCGAACCCGCATCCGCTCGGGCCCGACCTCTTGCCAAAGCCCAGACCGCCGCGCTCCGTGGCCAAAAACAGCATCGGGGGACACCATGTTTACCCTAACTCCATCGGCAGCAAGCTCCAAGCTGGCAACCCGGGCTAGTTGGTGCGCGGCCGCTTTGGTCGCACTGTACGCCCCAAACCCCGCTCCGGGAGAGAAGACGTTCTTGGTGGAAATAACCACAACATCTCCTCCGGTGCCCTGAGCGCGGAAAAGTCTTGCGGCTTCGGCAAGCACAAACAGCGTCCCCTCAACATTTACCTGCTCCAGACGCCGAAACTTTTCCAAGGAAAGCTCGGCCAGCGACCCCACGGCGGCGATTCCAGCGTTTGGAACTACTAAATCTATCCCTCCCCAGGCGCATACCACCTCGGCAAAACCTGCCTTCACCGAAGCGGGATCGGTCACATCCATCGGAATCCCCAGGATTTTTTCTCCAAAGCGCGCCTGGTAGTCAGCCACCAGGGCGTCCAACCGCTCGCCCGGGAGATCGGTAGCGGCTACCAGACAACCAGCCCGAAGAAGTGCTTCGCAAATACCCGCTCCAATAGCCCCCGCTGCGCCGGTGACCACGGCTACGTGGCCTTTCAAGAGCTCAGCGCCACTCGACGTGGGCTTGGCGCTTTCGTCCTCACGTTTGAGCTTGGCATGTTGGAGTGAGCGATACTCCATCCGGAAAAGCTCTTCTTCAGGCAGCCCTTCGTAGCGTGACCCTGCCAAGACGATAGATCTCTTTACCCGTAAAGTGTGAAGGGTAATGTCCTGGGCAATGACCGCAGAGCGCAGATCTTCACCCGCGCAAGCCACCCCCAGGCCCGGAATCATTACCACGCGCGGTTCGGGAGCAAATGGTTGCACTCCCCGGGGCATGAGCATCTGATAACGCCCCAGATATGCCAAGTAATTGTTTCGGTAACCGTCGATAGTCCGCTGCAGATGTTCCCTAATCGTCCCCTGGTCGCCCTGGGGAAGTTCTTCCACCCAAAGCGGGAGAGCCTTCGTGCGGATCAGGTGATCACTGGTTAGCACCGGGGTAACAAGCGCCTCTTTTGCGCCCGGCATGGCAAGAATCTCAAGAACCTCCGGGGTACAAAGCCATTTGAGTACCACTTTCTGGTAGGGATGGTCAGGATCGCCGGTGGGGTGAGCAAGAAGGCCGCGTAGCACGGGAGAAATCTCTGCTATCCGTGCGTCGCAAGTTGCGGCGCTTAAGACTGTTTCGGACGGCGGGGTGGGAGCTTTGGGCGCGGGCGCGCGGCCGTGCGGGCCGCGCGCCCGCGCCGCCACTTCCCCCTCAGCCCGCGTGACGAGTTCAATCATAGCCTCGTAGGACTCCCGGGCTGTCGCCCCCCACGTCACAATCCCATGGTGCATCCACACCATCCCCCGGGCCGTTGGGAAACTCTCGAGAGCCTCTGCACAAGCCTTAGCCAACTTAAGCCCAGGCGTAATGTAGGGAAGGATGATTACCTCATCCCCAAAAACCTGTCGCACAAGCTGTTCTCCGCCTACACGGTTAGTTAGAGCAAGAACGGCATCAGCATGCGTGTGATCAACGAACTTATGCGGCAGAAAGGCGTGTACCAAGGCCTCGATAGAGGGATCGGGACCGCTCGACCAGAGCCGGTGGGTCCGTAACTCCTCCAGCATCTCCTCGTCGCTGAGCTCAGCAATCTGCCGAAGCCGCTTGAGGTACGCAAGATCCAGGCCACAATGCCCCTCGGGCTCAATGGTGGCCAGATCGGCTCCCGAAGCTTTTACAAACAGCGCCGGTATCTCGTCGCCAAGTATGTTTCGCCACGTGGCCTTAACCGAAGTATTGCCGCCGCCGTGGAGCACCAGGTCCTTCTCCAGACCCAGCAGCCTTGAGGAGTACGTGCGAAGGGCAAGCGCCTCCCCCCACTTGTCGCCAAAACGGGCCACAAACTCTGCTGCTTCGTAATCAGACCAGCGAGAATTCACCTTTCTTGTCCTAGCCCTCGAGGTTCTTTTTCAGAGGAGCACAACAGTTAAGAGCGCACAGCGTCAAGCATAAAGCGCGCATTGGCCTCGACATCTCCTCCGTCAAACACGGCGCTACCGGCTGCGACAAGGTCAGGTCCAGCTGCGGCAATAGCGCTAATGTTGCTTCGGGTCACTCCGCCATCCACACAAACGAGGATGTCTTTCCCGCTCTTGGCTATCAGCTCCTTTACCCGTTTCACCCGCTCCGTCGTGGTAGGCGCGAACTCTTGTCCGCTCCATCCGGGATCAACGGCAAGAAGAGATATCAGGTCTACCTCTTCCAACAGAGGCGGAGTAAGCCATTCAAGCGGAGTACCAGGATTGAGCGCAAGGCCGCGCACTATGCCCTTTCCCGGACCGTCGCGATGTTCCAGGCTTCCCAGACGCTGCAAAACGCGATGAATGTGCACCGCCGCCTCTACGTGGACTGTGATTATGTCGGCACCGGCCGCGGCAAACGCTTCCAGCTTGTCAAGTGGCTCGTGAACCATGAGGTGCACATCTTTGAGGAGCGGGGTCCTAAGCCCTTTGACAAACGAGGCGCCCACCGTAAGTGAGGGGCAAAAATACCCATCCATCACGTCAATATGAATTACCCCCACTCCCGCCCGCTCCAAGCAAGCAAGCTCGGAATCCAGATTCATAAGGTCGGCAGTAAGCACGCCCACGCTCACAGTAGGGCACAGCGACCGCAAGCGCTCGAACGTGGTAGCCACCAATGCCTCTACTTTTGGTCTTTCTTCTGCTCGTTCTTTAGAGTCAAGAACAGCTCGTAAGCCTCTTCTGGCTTCATGAGCTCATGAACGACCTTGCGGACAGCCTGAATCATCGCCACCGGAGCGTCAGACTGGAAGATGTTCCTGCCCATGTCCACGCCAGCCGCTCCCTGGCTTACCGCTTTATAGGCCATAGTTAGCGCCTCCAACTCCGGCAGTTTCTTTCCGCCAGCCATAACGATAGGAACAGGGCAGGAAGCAGTGACGGTCTCAAAGTCCTGATCGACGTAGTAAGTCTTAATGAAGTGCGCCCCGAGCTCAGCAGCTATGCGGCACGCAAGACGGAAATACCGAGCATCACGGGCCATTTCCTTGCCTACGGCGGTTACACCCAGCACCGGAATGCCGTAACGATTGCCCATATCGACCAGACGCGTGAGGTTGTGGATAGATTGAGTTTCGTATTCGCCGCCAATAAACACTTGAACCGCTAGGGCACACACATTCAGGCGAATAGCATCCTCAATATCCACCGCAATCTGCTCGTTGGAAAGCTCTTTTAGAATGCTGGGCCCGCCGCTCGCCCTAAGCACTACGGCCTTGGGACACGTGGAGGGCACTATCGAGCGCAAAATCCCCCTGGTGAGCATTACAGCGTCCGAGTAGGGGACCAAGGGCATTATGTTTACATCCACGCGCTCAAGTCCCGAGGTAGGGCCCTGGAAGTAGCCGTGATCTATAGCCAACATGACGGTGCGACCGGACTCAGGACTAAAGATCCGCGCCAGCCGGTTCTGCATGCCCCAGTCCAGAGACTCCGACCCTTTGAGAAAGAAGGCCTCGCGTCGCTGAGGTATGTCAAGGTAGTAGTTCTTAGACTCCCGTAAACCTTCAACGTCTGGCATGTGCGACTCTCCCTACTCTCTTACAAGAAACCCACGTTCTGATTCTAGCAGAGGGTGAACCGTGACCAGATGTTTTATGGCTCGCAAACCGTGCGTCTGTCCGCCGAAGCGTCCATTGTAATGAGAGGCCTGTGTCTGCGAGAGGCGTCTGTCCGTGAGGGGCGTCTCTTACTTTATGAGAAGTACAGAGCAGGGGGCCAACCGAGTGAGATTTCCGGCCGTGCTACCCATGATTCTTCCCAAGACTCGCGAATGCCCCATGAAACCAAGCACGAGAAGGTCGGCCTTTATCTGCTCCACATATTTGATAACCGTCTCCACTTCATGTCCCGGGGTTATCAAAGAGTGCAGGTGCACCCCGTGCTCACCAGCAAAGCGTTCTGCCTCTCGCACAACCTGGGTGAAATACCGGTCTTCGTCAGCCTGCTCCTCAAGAACCTCTCCCACAGTCGCCGCATAGTGAGGCAGGTGTTCTTCCACGCAAATCATGTGAAGCTCTGCTCCCGTGAGTTTCGCAAGCTCCACAGCCTTCTCAAGCGCCTTTCGTGCATGCGGAGAGCCGTCGTTGGCAACAAGAATTCGCTCAAACATCACCCGTCCTCCCTGCGCTACTCGCTGTCCTTGGTTCGTCCTGCGCTCCTGGAGAAGTCTCCTGTGCTGTTAAGGGTACACGCGGCTGAAAAAACCTCTGCGCTATGGCTGTGGGAATGATGGCAGTAGCAATAACCACGGTGACAAGAACCGTAAACTGGGTCTTGTCAATATATCCAGCCTGAAGGCCATAAAGGGACGAAATGGTGCCGAACGTCAACCCTGTGCTCATTAGCAGAGTCGTATACATGGCGTTTTTTCGTAGGTATCTTCGCGCCAACGGGTAAACTCCCGCAAACTTAGCCGCCACTTTGACTCCGAATAGAATCGCCGTCAACCCTGCGCTGGTTACAAGCGCGGCAAGCGAGACGTTCATTCCGCCCTTAACAAAGAAAAACGGGGTAATGATCCCAAAGGCCAGAATCCGGAGCTTGCGCTGCAGTTCGCGTTGTCTTGCGAACTCCCGCGAGAGCACCGCCCCAAGGATGAAAACGGGGAGCACAGCGTGACTTTGCCCTAGCTGCGCAACAAGCATCAGACCAAAAAGGAGGAAGAACACCATCTTTATGTCGGGTTCGATAACCTTCCCGCCATAACGGTTACCGAACCAGCGTAGCAGCCTTGGAGCACAAACGATCACAGCGGCAGAGATTAGAACAAAGCCGAGAGTCCACCAGTTGACTTGGGCAAACAATACGCTCAGGGCAAGAACAGTGCCCAAATCGGTGACAAAGCAGGCAGCCATAATGGTCTTGCCGATCTCAGTAGCTGTCAGACCAGTCTCGACCAAAACCGCGTACACCACTGCCAGCGACGTAGTGGAAAGCGCCGCCCCTGCTATTTCTGCAGCTTTCAGATCCCACCCGGCAACAAAATAACAGTAGGCAAGGGCGCCCACAAAAGGGGCGAGAAATGAGAATCCGCCGATAAGCAAACTCTCCTTGAGCTTGGCGCGAAACAGGGCGGTGTCTACCTCAGCCCCCGCAAGAAAAGTGAGAAGTACTCCCCCAAAGCCGGCCAGGAAATCTATCCAGGCAGTTGAGGACATGTGCAGCAAATTGCCTGCTATCACGCCCATGGCGATCTCCAGAATGGAGACAGAGAGGGCCAGACGGATTGAAAGGAGACTGGCCACAAGCACAAGGCCAGAAATCGCGAAGGGAATGTACTGTTCGCTCATTGCCTCCTACCTTTTTTGGTGATCACTTCGCCCCGGGCCAGCCGAAAACGATCGCACTTGCCCGCAGGTTCACAAAGGTAGGAGTCATCAGCGGAAAGAAGATCTACCAGCAGATCAGCCGCACTTCTCGTGGCGGACCCCATCGCCGCCGGGGATTTTACCACAGGAGATGGCATCGACCAGACAGCGTCGCAACCCGACCAGACAGCGTCGCAACCAAGAGAACAATGAGACCCGGCATAGCGCAGGCAGTGCTATACTGGATGCCTGGCGATGGAGTCCGCCCCAACTGCGGCCGCGGGCCGCTGATGACCCCTAGCACAAGGAGCCATCTCGCGAAACCAGCGAACGTCCCCGCAGCCGGGGAGGAGGTTTTCGACAATGACTGGAGCGGACGTAAAGATTGACCATCGCCCCCAAGAGCAGGAATCCCCGCTCGATGTAGTGAGGGATATCCAAGCCGCCTTTCATCTAGACTCTCTTCTTCCCGCGTTACGCGCTACCCTCCGACTGGCCGCCGAAACGCGCGTGGTTAACGTCGCCGTGGTAGGGCGCTTCAAGGCCGGCAAGAGCTCGTTTTTGAACCAGATAGTTGGCGAACAAATTCTGCCGGTGGACGTGCTGCCGGCTACGGCGGTAATAACGCAGCTCTACTATGGACCTACGCACAGAGTGACGGTCATTTATCAAGATGGAAGACGCGAGCAGATCCCGCCGGAAAGGCTGGCAGAGTTTGTGACTGAGAGAGAAAACCCCGAAAACGCCAAGGGAGTGGCTCTGGTGGACATTGAATCCCCCGCTCTGGCCGCTTTCCGAGGGATCCGCTTCGTTGACACCCCGGGACTCGGAAGTATCTATACCCGCACCACCCAGACCTCGGTCAACTGGCTGCCGGAGATTGGGGCCGCCATCGTGGTTCTGACCCTTGATCCCCCTCTCTCCGAGGGTGATCTCAACCTAATTCGCAACCTAACCCGCTTTACTCCTGAGATAACGATTTTGCTCTCTAAGGTAGATCTCGCTGCTCCTGATCAGGTGGAGCGAGTTAAGAGCTTCATGCAGGAAGAGATTACAAAGCGGCTTGGTCTTGACCTGCCTATTTTCCCCTATTCCAACAAGCCGGAGTTTGCCCATTTGAGGGAACAGCTGCGCGAGTACCTCATGAGGCGAATTGTGAGCGCTAGGGAGGAGAGACTCCGGGAGATCATCAACCACAAGGTGTCCACCCTCCTCCAAGAGTGCCGCGAGTATCTAGAAGTAGCTCTAGCTGCAGCCGAGGCAACTGAGCAAGCACGCGCCATGCTTCTTGCGCTCTTAGACGAGGAGGAGGGACACCTCGGCCAGATTCATGCTGAGATTGGCCTGCTGGCCGGAGATCTCAAGAAGCGGATACATCGCTCTTTATCCGAGGGCTACCAGAGCCTTTATCCAGAGGTTCTACGCAAGGTGACCGAAGATTTTGACCAACAATCTAAAACATGGCGTGGGAATTTGGCCAAGACCTCTCAGGCTTTTCAGGAATGGGCGAGCAGAAGCCTAGGCCAGCACCTAAGCGAGGTACTGCCTTACGGGGAAGAGTTCATCAAACAGGAGCTCATCGAGGCCGAAGGTCAGCTCGGTCGGGTGGTGCGGGCTTTCCAGGATAGGCTGGGAGCGGCGGTGGAGAGAGCTCTAGGAAGAAGATTCAAGGGAGCTACATTTACCGCCGAGGTAGACCCGCCTAGCTATCCCGACATCAAGGTAGACAAGACATTTGATATCCCGCTTGACATGATCTGGTTCCTGGTGCCTATGTTTATTTTTCGGCGTCTTGTCTATCACCGACTTCGCAGTCAACTCCCCTGGGAGGTTGAAAAGAACCTCACTCGGGTGGCCTGGCAGTGGAGTGAAGCCGCTGGCCGCTCAGTAGACCAGATAGCCCGCCAGGCTGAGAGCTTTATCCGCCAAGAAGCAGCTACGGTCAGAGAGCTGGCCTCAGGATCGGCCGGTCAAGTGGCCAAGATCACCAGTGCCCTTGCTCGTCTTGAGGTGGCACAGGTCGGCAAGAGCCACCCGGTGAATGCTTGCGCCGCCAAGAGCTGATCGGCGAGCCATTTCGGTGAGCCTCACTCTGGCGAGCCTCCGGAAGAGCCCGAGACTGCTCTTGCCTTGATGCGAAATAAAGCCAATAGGAACGCTACTGTCGCCCCCACGGTACCCACCATGGCTCCAGCAACAGCCGCCAAGGGGGCAAGATTGCTTACTGCCCCCACTAGAAGAGCCACAAAAGCCGCCGCACAGGTGACCGCCCCTATGGCCAGCAATCGACAAACTAGAACCACACTCTCAATTATCTGCACCCGTTTAAGTTCGCTAGCGAAGAAGAGCAACTCACCAAGCAATACTAGCCCTGCCGGATACAAGAGAAGCCCGGTTAGGCCAAGTCCACGGGTAACCTGCACAACGATGTACTCGGCCGCCAGCAGGAAGAGAGCCGCGCCGGTAGCCCAGGGAAAACGAACCAGGGCGGCGGCGGCCGCGGCCACCGCGACCGCGGCCGCCGCCGCCACCAATCCCCTCGCTGCCTCAGCAAACAGAGCAGGGCAAACGGCCAGAGCCAAGACCACTAGTATGGCAACGGCCCCTAACCTTACACGAACGCGTGTCGCATGAAACGCCGAAATGTTCTTGCCTCCTCTACCAGAGCCGCCAAGGGCGTCTTCCCGTCCCACTGCACCACAGCCACTCCCGCCTGCTCGTAGCGGAAGCGAATAGCCTCACGTTGCATCCGCCACAAGCGCAGAGCAAGATCAGCCAATGAGTCCTTTGTCTCGCCAACAAAGGCGAGGGGCGAAACCTCCACTATGACCAAGTCAAATCCGCGCCGGCGAATGTCAAGCAAAGCCTGGACGGTTCGTTCGTCCAGAAGCGGGCTTATCGCGATAACCAGCGCCTGCGGGGTTAGAGCTCGCCGCGGTACTATTTCTATATCCTTCCAGGCAAACGAAAGAACGCTCTCGGTTTCAAGAAGAGCCTCCACTATCCGATACCACTGCGCTTCGCCTGCCGCTGGGGTAAGCCACCGGAGAATTCCCCCAAAGGCTACCAACCCCACTCTGTCACGAACTGTCAGGTAGTATCTGGCCAGAGAAGAGGCGGCTCTTACCGCGTAAGTGAGAATACTTTCTTTGTCAGTGCCAGCTTCAGAAAACGTGTCTAAGAAGATCACCACGTCGCTGTTGTTTTCTGGATGCTGCTCGTTTACAAACAGAGAATTCCTCACAGTGGTGGCATGCCAATTTACCCGCCTTAACCGGTCCCCTGGCACGTAGGGGCGGATGTCCGCAAACTCAATCCCCTCTCCTCGTCGCCGCGAGACACGACTTCCCACAAACGGCTGGGTGTCAAGCGGCGCAATTGCAGTGCGCAGACGCTCGGGGCGAGGGTAGACCCTGAGCGCAGAAAGCTTGTCGCTGCGGTGCTCCTTAGCGACCATCCCAAGGTGATCCCAGCACACCACGGCAACAGGGCCAAGGCCATGAACACCCCACCGCCTTCCTCTAATGCGGAGGGGTATGACCCGCTCTTCGCCCCCGGGCAGACGGAGCATGAACCGAGTCACCGTAGACACGCTGCCAGACCTTCCCGCCGAAGAAACCCACTCTGCCTGCACCCCGGCAGGCAAACCCAGACTGACTTCAGCACAAGGAACGCCAGCGTCAGCCTGCAGAACAAGCTCAGCCGTCAACTCCTCTTCTTCCAAGATGTGCTCTTGCGGAATTCGCAGAGTTCTTCTTACGGTTTTCTCCTTAGTACCCACCAGTCCCGCAAGTACCACCACTAGAAATGGACCCCCTACGGCCACCGGCTCGAGGCGGCCCAGAACAAGGCCGACCGCAAAGCACACGGCCGCCAACATGCTGTACACAACAAGCTTGTGCGAACGCCTAAGCACCCTTCTCCTCTTCCGCCGGTGGGGTAGGCACACTGTCAAGGATCTCTCTGACCACGTCTGCGCCCGACACTCTTTTTACCCAGTATTCGGGACGCAGAGTGAGTCTGTGAGCAAGTGCCGGCGTCGCTATAGCCTTTACATCATCGGGGACCACAAAATCGCGGCCCTGCAACGCCGCCCGGGCGCGGGACAAGGTAAACAAAGCAAGGGATCCCCGCGGACTTGCTCCCACCAGTACTCGCCGATCCTCTCGTGTGCTGCGCACCAGATCTACCATATAGAGGCGCAAAGCTTCAGAAACATGCACCTCTTCAACGGCACGCTGCATAGCAAGAAAAGTTTCTCCATCTACGACAGGACTTAGTTCCACCTGCTCTTTCTTGCGCTCTCCCCGCCTCTCCAGCATCAAGGACTCAAATGATCTTTCGGGATAGCCAACTGACAATCTCACCAGAAAACGGTCCAACTGGGCTTCGGGTAGAGGATAGGTTCCCTCATATTCAATTGGGTTTTGTGTAGCCAAGACTAAGAAAGGCCGCGCCAAGAGGTATGTGCGTCCTTCGACGGTCACCTGCCTTTCCTGCATGGCTTCCAGGAGAGCTGACTGCGTCTTTGCGGGAGCGCGGTTTATCTCATCCCCCAAGAGCAAGTTGGCAAAGACCGGCCCAGGACGAAACTCAAACTGCCCGCTCTGCTGGTTGTAGATAGAAGTGCCAGTTACGTCCGATGGCATGAGGTCGGGCGTAAACTGAATGCGCGAAAACTTAAGGGAAGCCACTTGAGCAAAGCTTCGGGCTATGAGGGTCTTGGCCAACCCCGGGAGATCCTCCAGCAGCACGTGCCCATCGGCAAGTAGGGCAATTAGTACTTGTTCAAGCACCGGGCGTTTTCCAACGACGGCTTTTTCTATCTCATCGAGCATCCTTTCGCCTAAAGAGGCAACCTGCTCAACGGAAAGAGTCTGACTCATGGTCTCTCCAGTTTCTCCAGTTTCTCCAGTCTCCCCAGTCTCTCCAGTTCTCCCACTAACTTCTCGAGATCTTGCCTGGTCCAGGCACCTTGGCCTTCATCCCCGGCAAAACGACCCTCCAGTTGGAGAAGCTCCGCGATTTTCCCGTTGCCCAGGACAGCCCTCACTTCGGCTGCGTCACTGGTGATTTCCAGACCGTGTTCCCGCAGAAGACGTAAAGCCACAATTTCGCGAACTATCGGTCCTAGGCGGGATTGGGCATCGCCCGCACTCAAGAAAGAAAGGCGAAGATATCGGACCAAGTTTCGAAACTGCTCCACAGGCTTTGATCCACGCCACCCACGGCTGTCACCAGAGGAGGATTCTTCCGCCGCCGGAATACCAGAGAAAATGCGATGAGCAGCAACAAGAATTGTGACCGTGCCAAGCGCCAAAACATAACGAAGGGCTACAGCGGGAACGGTGAATCTTCCTAGCACCACTCCCCCAACCACCACAAGTGTAAGTAGTCCCCCGACCACCAATCCGTCGCGCCATAACCTCGACATTGGGCGCAGCGGTTGCGGTTCCTCTTGCGTGTCCACTGGCGTGCCTTGCCGGCTCAAGACCCCCGCTCCCCGAGCAGTTCCTCTCGGATGGCAACCAATGCCGCAAACGCCTCCTGCTTCATCTCTGGCCCCACCGGGTGAGGACTAAAGCGGGCGCGCTGAAAAAGCCAGGTAAGTCGCTCCGCTGCCGGGTGGCTTACGCCAAGCCCCGCCAACCATCGCCCCAGGTACTCAAGTGGGGCTTCGGAAGGCTTCCTTCCCAAGCCGCGGCGGCTAAGTGCCTGCTCCAGGTTCACATATGCACGGATAACCGCGCGTCGCGGGTCGGGCTCGGCAGAGATGTCCTCAAGAGAAGACTCGATTATGCGACGAGCGTAGACCTGGTTGTCGGGAAGCGCAGTCTCCTCAGCCCGCAGTCTATCTCCCCTTAGCAAGAATACCGCGGCCGCTATCCCCACCACCCCTGCTACGCATACCCCTGCAAGCAGCCACCAGTACATCGGTTGTTTTCCTCCCCAAGACCCAGCCGGGGAAGAAACAGATTCCGTTTCAACAGTTGTAGAAACGGAGACTGGAACAAAAGGCGCCGGTGCGGAGGTTGACTCCCCACGCCAAAGAACAATCAGAGCCGCCAAACCTCCGCATAGCAACAACACAACAACCCATGCAACCACCTTGGCTAACCAGGGTATAGGGAATTCTACCCGTTGCTCCTCGTCTTTCTTGCGGCGACCGATCCCACCAGCCACCACAAGATAAACCAGAAGAGCAAAGCCAATGGCCGCTATCCCCACAACAGCCGAGTAAAGCCCGACGGCCGCCGCCCCGAGATCAGGCAGCTCAAGACGCGCACCGGCGGTGGCAGAGCCCCTGTGGCTCCCGAAAGCGATCACAAAGACAAACAGGCACCCTATGAACGCCCATGCTAGACGTTCAACACTGACACGCCCCCCGAGTCGCGCAAATCGCGCCCTTATGGGCATTGGCGGTAACAACCTCCAAAGGTCAACCTGAGCAGAAAAAACAGATTGCCCGCCTCGTCCGCAGGCAATAGCCCCTGTTGTGTAATAGTATTGCACAGGGGATTCCCCAAACCGAGTGTGTAGGCAGTGCGGCAGGGAGAGGGGCATGGCCTGGGGTTGGGAAGAGTATGTAAGGTGTCCTTTGTGTCGAGCCACCAACGGCCCAGGAGCTCTTTTTTGTGCTCGTTGCGGAGCGGCTCTTCGTTCTCGCGCGCAGCAAAGCTTGTCGCGCCGCTTCTCTTTGGCGGGCACTATATTGGGAATCTTGTTGCTGGCCATGCTAGCTGCTGCTGTCTTTATCCTCTACGGCCTGGTTTCTTCCGCTCTTCGTCCTGAGGAAAGGGCAAAGACCTATGCACAGCGCCCTGGCACCACTGCAACAGTGGTAGCTCATACCCCCTCCTCATCCGCTGAGTCTGGCGAAACCGGAGCCACCGCCTCCACCTTGCCTCTCCAGTTAGTGAGGCCTACTTCGGTCACATCCTCGTCGGCTCTTGAAGCTACTTCTACCGCCAGCTACGGCCCCACCAACCTTGTGGACGGCGACCTAGCTACTGCATGGAACGAGGGAGCAGAAGGTCCCGGCATAGGTGAGTGGGTGCGCTTTGAGTTTTCTCGGCAGTGGGTACTCGCCCGCATTGAAATTGCCAACGGATATCAAAAGGATGATGAGCGCTATTTCGGCAACGGCCGGGTAAGATCATTAGCAATCGAGTACTCGACTGGGACCACGCAGTTGGTTGATTTGCTTGACTCCAAAGATATTCAAACCATTATCCCGACACGGCAGCCAGTTGAGTGGTTCAAGATAACAATTGTGGACGTTTACCCGGGAAAGATCTGGGACGACACTGCTCTGTCTGAGGTAAGGATTTACGCGCGCAGTGAATAATCCAGGTTAAGCACTGCCCCTCTCCTCACAGCTTCCCGGCCGTATCTTTCTCGGATAGCGTCTAGTTTTAGATCCAGCTCTCTTAGCAGAGGTAGTTCCTGGTCAAAAAGATCGTCTTGCCAGGAACGCGGCACTAGGTTGCTAAGCGCTACCCCCACCAGACGCAAGCGATAGCGCCGGCGGCGTCCCTGTCGAAATAAAGCAAGCACCTCTTTAAAGAAAACCTCATCCACATCCACGGGACGAGAAAGCGTGTGCGAGCAAGTATGGGTGACAAAGTCGGAGTAGCGAATTTTGACCGTCACTGTGCGAGCTTCTAGTCGCGCGCGTCTCAGACGGCGACAGACCTCCTCGGTGAGGAGCATCAGTGTAGATTCAAGTATTTCCGGATCGGAGATATCCTCGGCAAACGTATGCTCTTTGGAAATGGACTTTATTTCCCGGGGAGGAGCCACCTCCTGAAAGTCTTGGCCCCGAGCCCGATGAGCAAGCATTTCTCCCCACTGACCAAACGAGAGGCGAAGAAGACGGGGCGGTATTTTCGCTAGATCGCCAATAGTGGTTACCCCTCGATCGCGCAGTTGCTTAAGGAGTGCGGGCCCTATTCCTGGCAACCGCTCCACCGGTAAAGGAGCTAAAAACTCTGCCTCCTCTCCCGGCGAAACCACCGTAAAACCGCCTGGTTTACTTTGATCGGAAGCTACTTTAGCCACCAGTTTGTTTGTGGCCACTCCTACTGAAATACTAAGGCCTACCTCCTGCCTTACCCGCTGCTGAATAAGCCAAGCAGTCTGCACAGGGGGTCCAAACAAAATCTCGGTGCCTGTAAGGTCAACGTAGGCCTCATCCAGCCCCACTTGCTCCACTAAGGGAGAATATTGCTCCAAGATTGCAAGCAAACGCTTGGAATACTCTCGGTAGAGCTCCGGGTGTCCCGGCAAAAACACACCACAAGGACAAAGGCGCTTGGCGGTACGAAGCGGCATGGCGGAATGGACTCCGTACTGCCGAGCTACATAATTAGCAGTAGAGACCACACCTCGCTCGCCAGCTCCCACAATAACAGGTTTGCCCTTAAGAGAAGGGTCTAGCTTTTCTTCTACAGCAGCAAAGAAGGCGTCAAAATCAAGGTGAACTACCGTTCGATGGGCCGCTCGCGGTCGTTCATACAACCCGGAAATTGTGGTTGGCAACCCGACCATTCCCAAACCACTCCCCATAGCCTTGGTAAAGTATTTAGCCTTTGTCGCCCTAGTCTTCTTATCTTTTGTTCCTGGGGCACACTAGCATATCCGAACATTTGTTCGGTTACAAGATGGGCAGCAGAAAATGCTCGGCCAAAACTGTCTGTACCGCAGCCTCAAATAGCCGCAAGCGGCAGGCCGTGAGCCTAGATCACCTCGCCGGCAAGCCTCTCGTAACCAGGACAGCCCATAAGAGCATAAGTAGCCTGTTTGCTCATCTCTACACCAGGCTGGTCAAAGGCGTTTACGTCGTACAGTTCCCCCGCTATTGCGGTGGCTACTTCGAACATGTAGAGAAGAGCCCCAATCGAAAAGGCATCAACCCGCGGGAGAGTAATGGTCACAGATGGTCGACCTTTGCGCCACAAAGCCCAAGCTGTTGCTTTTTGCTCCGCCCACATTAACTCAGCAAGCGTGTGACCTCCCAGATAAGCCACCGCCTCTCCCTCGGGTCCGGGTGCCGGAATAGGAACCGTCTCGGAGAACTCCCGCACACCCAGGAAAGTGATGATCTTGTCATCGGGGCCCTCAGCGTAAAGCTGAAGCTGGGAATGCTGATCGGTTACCCCCTGCGCTCTTACAGGATGGGGACCGACATTTACAACTTGGCCCTGCCTATCCACTTCTTTGCCCAAGCTCTCTGCCCATAGCTGCCTAAACCAGTCGGCCACGTCGCGCAACCGCGCGGAGTAGGGCATCATCACACAGGTCCCTCGACCGAGCGCCGTATCTTCAAGGTAGTGGATTCCGGCAAAAGCGCAGGCAGGATTCTCCCAACCTGAACTTCTCTCGATCCAGTCGGCCATGTCCCGCGCCCCTTCGATAAGACCGCACACATCTATCCCCACCAGAGCGGCCGGAAGAAGGCTAACCACCGACAGAACAGAGAACCGTCCTCCTACTCCAGGAGGAATATCTAACACCGGAATGTTCAGCGCTTCGCCCATCCGTCGCAGGGCGTTATCAATGGGATCGGTGGTGAAAATAAAGTGTGAGCGTAGCGCCTCTCGCCCCAGAGCGGCCTCAAACACTTGCTTGACCACCAAGAGTCCGGCCATTGACTCCGCCGTGGTGCCCGACTTGGAGACGACATTTACCAAGGTCCGCTCCGGTCGAAGGCGCTTAAGCAAAGCAGCGGTTTCCTCCGGATCAACGTTGTCTAGCACATACAGGCGTGGGCGACCTCCGCGCTCTTCAAAACTTAGCTCGTTGTAGAAAAAAGGCAGAAGAGCGCGGCCAAGGGCTATAGTGCCAAGAGCCGAACCCCCGATGCCTATTACCAGCACCGCGTCATACCGCTCCCCCGTATCCTTGGCAAACTCCGCCCATGGCCGCGGGTCATGCTGAGGTAGGTCCATCCACCCCAGCGGCCCCTTGCCGGCATTGGCCAGTAGTACCTTGCGCGCTTCCTCCAGTCGCGGCAGCAAGCCTTCAAGCATCCGTGGCGTGACGGCGGTGGCTTCGGGACCACCAGCCATGCAGCGACTAATATCTACACTTAGCCTTTCCAAGATAATGCCCCCTTTTCTGCCATACATTTGCTATTTCTTCGTCATATCGGCGCCTAATACTGCCCCAGTCATAGCGAGCCACCCACGTTCGCTGCCAATCGCAAGACCATTCCTTGGGATTCGCTAAGGCCCTAAGCAAAGCGGGGACAAGCTCGCCCTCATCGTAGAAAACACGACCATGGACTTCCTCCGGCAGCAGCTCAGGATAGCTAAGACGTCGGGGAAGCACCGGCCGACAACCACAGTAGATAGCCTCAACCACTGCCGTTCCAAAAAACTCATGGATGGCTGTTGAGACCACAACGTCTGCGGCCCAAAGCAAAGAGGCGTAGACAGATTCTTCCTTGATTTCTCCCCAGTGAACCACTAGTTCCGCTAGCTCCTCTCGCGCCGCAGCAAAAAGTTCTCGAGTGTTCCCAAGCGGGCCTTCTTTTCCAGCCACAGCCAGCCTGAAGCGGGCGCCCATCGCCCTTACTTCGCGCAGAGCTGCAAAGAGGGCCTCGGGAGCCTTATCGTATTCCCACCGCTGATTCCAAACCACCAACGGACCACGGCTTACGTCCCCCCAACGTCCAGACTGAGCATCCCGAAGACCCTGGGCACGGTAGCGATCCAACCGACGTAGGTCGCACCCCAACGGAAGCACAGCGCTCTTGCTTCTTGCCTCCTCCACTGCCCACCGCAGCGACTCGTCCGGCATCTTGTCTAGTACCTCACGAGCAGCTGAGAAGAACTCCTCTAAGTGAAAGCGGCTGTTGAACAACACCCTGTCAGCCTTCCAGGCAGATACCAGATTCCTAAAACCGTAGGTGAGATCCCGTTCCACTCCTGGAGGAAGGGGATAAGAGAACTGGTTCTCGTGGAAATAAACAATAGTAGCTGTGCTACTTAAGTCAGGCCCAAGACAAGCCAAGAAAGTAGGCAGATCCAGCATGTCAGACACAAAAAACACTTGCGGACGCCGCAAGGTCCCTACTTTATCGGCTTGGCGTTGCACCTCCCGGGCAAGCGACAAGGCTCCCCCCTGCATGCGCCATTTCCAGTGCCGACCAGGCAGCCCAAACACGGTGAAACTGTGGCGCGAATGCCGAGCCAGCCCCTCTACAAAAGCCTGATGAGATCCGCCCAGGTAGGGTTCTACCGCCCAGACGCGTAGAGGCATCGCTCCGGCCTGAGCCCAACTCGACAACTCAGTCGTGCCCGACGATAGGCGCATGCCTACCCTCCGTCCGCTGGAACCCCCTAATACAACCTCTCCTACACCCGCTCTCGTACTGCCAAGCTCTGCTCCCGCCTAAGCAAATCCAGTAGGTGCAGAGTAACTTGGCCCGGACGACCCGCAGCCACCACGGTTTCTCCCACACGCACTACCGGCATGATGTCCCGCATTGTTGAAGCCACAAACACTTCGCAGTCTGTCGCACAAGCATCCAATAGCTCCTGCAGCGTAAAGGACCGCTCTTCTACTAAGTAGCCTGCCCGCCGGGCAATCTCAAGCACATGCCTCCTCGTGACCCCCGCTAGAACGTGTGGTCCTGGAGGAGGAGTGGTTAGCACCCCCCCAATAACAGCAAATACATTGGAAGACCCACCCTCACGAACTTCTCCTTGGGGCCCCACGAACAGAGCTTCGTCCGCACCAGCCCGGCGAGCCTCCTCTTTAGCAAGCACAGTAGCAAGGAGATTTGTCGACTTGATGTCACACCGAGCCCACCGTATGTCGACCACTGGATAGAGGGCGATTCCGGCCATGATCTGAGCCTTGGTAGGCGGCCTGCGGCTCCGGGCGTAGGCAAGTACTGTCGGGCGGGCAAGAGAAGGCAAAGCAAAATCGCGGGGCGCCACGCCCCGCGTCACCTGCACGTACAGCCACCCTTGGCGCACAGACGAGCGGCGTACCAGCTCAGGGAGCACATCCTCCAGTGGGTAACCCTCGAGAGCCTGTTCCAGACCTATTTGGCGCAGACTGTAGTGCAACCTGTCTAAGTGGTCCTCGAGCCACACCAGTCCACCCTTCAGAATCTTAACCACCTCATATACCCCGTCTCCCAACTGGAAGCCCCGGTCCTCGACCGAGATGCGGCCCTCCGCCATAGGCAGAAAGACTCCGTTAAGATAGAGAAGTTCACTTTTCATCAACTGACCTCAAAACAACTTTATGATTGTCTGCCGACAAGCCGGTCAAGAAGACTTAGCAGGCATAGTAGCCTTGCTCCATGAGATCATGCGAGAACACGGCGTCAACCCTCCTCGGGAGGCCGATCTTGCTCGCACAGTCTCCGCTATCCTCGATTCTCCTAACCACCAGATCTTGGTAGCCGAGAAAAACAGCCAGCTAGTCGGGATGTGCGCCTGTATTTTCACACTTAGCACCTGGTCGGCGGCACCCGTGTGCGAGCTCCAAGACTTAATAGTAAGCCAGAGCGAGCGGCGCACCCAGGTGGGAAGCAAGTTGATTGAGGCTGCCCGCGAAGTGGCCAGGACCCGCGGCTGTACCCGTCTGTTCCTGTTGGCGGAAGCTTGGAACTTCGAAGCGCACGCCTTTTACCGCCGGCAAGGTTTTCAGGAGAAAACTTGCCTTTACTTTGAACTTAGCTTGTGACCGGTCGGCCGGATGTGCAGTGACCCCCTTACCGCAAGAAGAAGGGGATTTCCAGCTCATCCTCGGGTTCCGTTGGTTTTCTGGGAGTCTGCACAGGTCCCGTAGGCGCCTCGAAAGCTCTCTCTTCAGCGGGCGCCCCCGCAGCAGTCTTTTCCTTTTTCTCCGGTCTTCCCATGGCGGTAGCCGCCTCGATCTCAGCTACCAGTACCTCTTCACTGGTCGCTTCGAACCCGGCAGCCACCACAGTCACC
Organism: Thermoleophilia bacterium; assembly: GCA_026415615.1. GTDB lineage: Bacteria > Actinomycetota > Thermoleophilia > RBG-16-64-13 > RBG-16-64-13 > JAOAGT01. The sequence continues at coordinate 148,350 of JAOAGT010000005.1, forward strand.
CACAGGTAGTCACCCAAGGCCTCATCAACAACCGCGCCAAAAATGATGTTGGCTTCGGGATCGGCAGCGGCGCCAACTGTCTCAGCGGCTTCGGTGATTTCGTGCAAAGTCATGCTGGGACCGCCGCTAACGTTAAGCAGAATCCCCCGGGCCCCTTCAATGGAGCTTTCTAGCAACGAAGAGTTCAGGGCCATCTCAGCCGCTTTCCTGGCTCGACCCTCACCTCGAGCGTGGCCCACACCCATGTGCCCCGTACCAGCCCCGCTCATGATGGTGCGCACGTCCGCCAGGTCCAGATTGATGATTCCTGGAGTAGTAACCAAATCGCATATTCCCTGCACGCCCTGACGAAGCACATCATCGGCCAGGCGTAGGGCCTCCACCATGGTGGTCTTGCGATCAGAAATCTCAAGCAGCTTGTCGTTGGGCACCACTATGACGGTGTCCGCCCGCTGCTTCAGAGCTCGACAACCTTCGAGAGCCTGCAAACATCTTCTCCTGCCCTCAAACGAAAACGGACGCGAGACCACGGCAATAGTGAGCGCTCCTAGTGAACGGGCAATCTCGGCCACCACCGGAGCCGCCCCGGTACCTGTGCCGCCTCCCATGCCGGCAGCGATAAACACCATGTCGCTACCGCGCAGCACCCCTTTGATTTCCTCGTAGGCGGCCAACGCAGCCTCCCTACCTATACGCGGGTCCGATCCTCCCCCGAGGCCTTTGGTCAATTCCCGCCCAATGTGCAGCTTGCGGTCGGCTTCGGAAGTAGCTAGGGCCTGGGCGTCAGTATTGATGGCTATGAACTCTACCCCCTGCAGCCCGGCTTCTATCATCCGATTGACTGCGTTAGTGCCCGCACCCCCTACTCCAACCACACGGATTACCGCCGGGAAGCTGCGCGAAGGAGGAATCAATGTGCGCCTTGCTTCGTCCGGAGTAAAGCTTCGCTCGTCCATGTCCCGCTCGTCTTTGGTGGCCCGCTCATCCGTCTGCTCACTTGACCCCGGGTCTGGTTCCTGGGCCTTAGTAGCAGCCGTGGCCCGAAAGAGAGCGCTAAGACCACTATCCTTGAGACTAGATCTTTTTTCCATCAAGCACCTCTCTCGCCAGCTCCCGGTAGGCCTGGGCAGCCTGACTTTCTGGCGCATACTTAAGCACCGATTCACCCTTCACTGGAGCCTCAGCAAATCGAATCGTCTTTGCAATTGCAGTCTTGAAAACCAGATCGCCAAAGCTGCTCCTCAGCACCTCAACCGCTTCCCGCCCATGTACTGTACGAGCATCGTACATCGTAGGAACGATGCCCGCTATATGCACGTTGGGGTTTAGGTTCTCTCTGACTAGTTCTAACGTCCGCTCAAGTTGTGCAAGCCCGCGCAAAGATAGATATTCGCACTGCACCGGCACTATTACCGCATCCGCGGCGGTGAGTGCGTTGACCGTTAGCAGGCCAAGCGAAGGAGGAGTGTCGACCATGACATAGTCGTACCGATCCTTAATCGACATTAAGGCCTTGCTCAAGACTCGCTCTCTCCCTATGAGTGAGCTCAGCGCAATCTCAGCCGCAGCCAGATCAATACTGGCCACAGCAATGTCTAACTCACGCTCAAAAATGACCCTCTCAATATTCACCCCACCCACAAGCACATCGTACATACTGGGTCTTAAATCGTCGGGATTGAGACCCAAACTCATGGTGAGGTTGCCTTGGGGGTCAAGGTCGACCGCAAGAACCCGGTAACCCAGCTCCTTGAAAGCCACTCCAAGGTTTAGAGTGGTCGTGGTCTTGGCCACTCCCCCCTTCTGGTTTGCAAAGGCCACGACTTTGGCCAATCTAGCTCCTAATTTGTCCAGTTTCCTGCTTAGAGTGTTATCAAGCCGCGCTCAACTCAACCGAGCGCATGCATAGCTTTTCGCAAAGAAAGCGCGGATTCCTTTAGTCTGTCATGCCGCAACGTGTTTGCTCGCCACCCGGCTCCCCTGCCGCCACAGCCACATCGGAGGGAGACTATTCGAGCGCGCCCAGTGTCGAGCCCAGTAATCCCCCCGCCGCGGCACGAGGGGGAGATGTCCGCTCCGACAGTTCCTTAAGTTCTTTGAGATACTCGCGGTTCTCGCGCACATGCTCCCACGCACGCGCCATTAGGAAGCCCTGCACCTGGTGCTTGCGGTACATGGGCGTTTTTGGCTTGGGATCGAGAATGCGCCGCACGTTGTAGAAACGCTTGTGAGCCGCGAGCGTTACTTCCTGAAGCTCATAAGGGGTCATGTTCTTAGGCCAAAAAACCACATGATGCCCATCATAGAGGCTCCAGTTCTTGGTGATGATGCGACCCTCCGCCTCCAACTGCGCGGTCTGCCTGGTACCCGGCAGGGGAGTCAGGATCAAGAACTGGGCTGTGTTTAGGCCATGCTGGAGCGCAAAGTCGGCCGTGTAGCTGAGAGAGTCGACCGTGTCAGTATCGGCTCCAAAGACAAACATGCCATGAGTCCGGATGCCCCGGTTAGCAAGAGCCTCCAAGCCGCCAGCCATGTCATCCATGCCACATTCTTTGTGATATTCCTTGAGAGTCGCTGGATTAACCGACTCAAGTCCCAGGTAGACGATGCGGCAACCGGCATGCCACAGCAGATCCAGTGTTTCTTTGTCTAAGCGGCCGTTCTTGTACACCGAATCCACGCGGATCTGAGCAAAGAAAGGCACATCAAGACGCTGCTTGATCATTTCGCGCAGCAGCTCGGTGCCCCATCGTTTACTAATGAAGAAGTTGTCGTCGTAAAAGAAAAGCTTCTTTGGATTTAAGCGCTTTATCTCTTTGACCACCGCCTCCGGCTCAAGCACCCGCACCCGGCGACCAAACATGAGAACTACAGAGCAGAATTCACAATTGTAAGGGCAGCCACGGCTAGCCAGGATCGGCGTGGGAGTAATCTTCTCCGAACCTACCACTAGGCTAAAGTCGGGCCACGGCAGATCATTGAGAGACTCAAGAAGCGGGCGCGGAGGATTGTGAACTATCCGACCGTCGGACGCGCGGTAGGTTAAGCCCAGAATCCCTTCCAGAGACCGACGTCCTTCGAGGTAGTCCACCAGTTCCAGAATGGTTTGTTCACCCTCATTGCGAACCACATAGTCGCAAAAGTCCATTGCCTCTTCGGGCAGGAAGGTCACGTGTGGGCCGCCCATGACGACGGGGATACCTGCATCGCGCACCCGCTGCGCATAGCGGTACGCGCGGACCGCGGTAGAGGTAATTGTGGATATGCCCACAAGATCCGAAGAGAGCACGTAATCCCAGTCAACCTCGGTTAGGCATTCCCCGTATACTCGAACTTCGTGCCCCCTCTGGGATAGCAAGGCACCCAAAAGAGGGAGACCCAACCTGATCTGCCTCACAAAGCTATATACGTGAAAACCCGGAGCTGCTGGTTCGATGAAGGTAATGCGCAATTTGACCCCACAGTGACCGCTTGACCTAAGTGCTACCTCTTAACCATGTCTCTACTGTCAAGACTAACCACTTTTGCGGTATGGTAGCACAAGGCTCAGATGGCCCCGCAAATATCGCAGCAATGCCGGGCCCATGTCTAGTCGTATACTTTCATCACGCAAGCTAGCCCGTAAACGCCGTCTGTCCAAGGAGCTCACCATACCCAGCAAACGAGCTAGCAAAGCTTGGCAAGCCGTGCCAGCCCTGAGCGCGCTGGTGTTGGCTGCGGTAGTGTTTTTCCTGCTCCCCGCCGCTGCCGAAAGCGAGCATGCCTATGTGGAAATAAACAACGCAAGCTTGGCTGTCAGTGGAGCACCAAGACCACAAGAGCTGCTCGATCTACTTGGGGTAGTCGCTCGACCCGGCTCGGCCCTTGACCTGACCGGTGACGTCATGAGGCTGGGAGGAGGGGCACCTCCAACGGAACCTCCTCCCGACGTGACCCTCCATGATGGCGCCTCCCTTACTGTCTCACATGGCGACCACCAGCTTGAGGGTATCAAGAGAATTCTGGAGACGCTGCCCCCAGAAACAGTCGTGGAAGGGTCTGGTCCCGTTGTTTACCTTGCCCAAAAGGGTGCGCCAGGCGAGCGCGAAGTTTTCAAAGGACTTTCCAGCGGAAAACAGGCGGCGTCCTTTACTCTTAGAGCCCCGACAAACACTGTCATCAAGAAGACCAACGCCGCGCCGCCAGGACAAAAGATAGCTGCACTTACCTTTGACGACGGCCCAGGGCCCTACACAGGGAGAGTTCTTACAGCTCTTGCGAGCAAGCATGTCTCGGCTACGTTTTTCGTCTTGGGGAGTAGCGCAGCCTCTTCCCCGGAAATCATCAGGAAAATCCGCGCCGCTGGTCACGAGATCGAGAACCATACATGGAGCCACGCTATCTTGACCAAGCTTAGTCCGCAAGATATTCGCAAGGAACTTCTGCGCACAAACCAGGTTGTAGGCAAGACCCGTTATCTACGACCGCCGTATGGAATTTATGACGACCGGGTTGCAGCTGAGGCAGCCGCTTTAGGTATGCAGCTCGTTCTGTGGACTGTAGATACCCGCGACTGGGAACACCCGGAGGTGGCCTCTATCCTTGCTCGGGTTAAAGAAGAAACCAGACCGGGGGCGATTATCCTTATGCACGACGGCGGGAAGAATCGTGAGGCCACTGTACAAGCCATTCCAAAAGTAGTGGACTGGCTGCTTGAGCAAGGGTACTCTCTTACTACCGTGGAGAGATTGTTCGCCAGCGGCGTCCGGAGGTAGATATATTGACAGATACTGCATGCGCGTTCGGGAGGCAGGTTTGAAAGCAAGACAGGTGGGTATCTCTCTGCTGGATAAGCAAATACTCGTTTGGGGAGCTCGGCCATGACTGACATTGTGGTCGAGAATCGGGAAGGGATGCCCTTGTTAGCTGTCCAGGGCGAAGTAGATCAAAGTAACTCAGACGCGCTTGATCAGGCGCTCAGCGAGGCTATAGGCCTTGGAAGCCGATTTGTCCTTTTGGACGTGAGTCAGCTGTCCTACATGGATAGCGCCGGTCTTTCAGTGTTGCTGGCCGCCACGCGCCAACTGCGAGGAATCGGCTGGCTGGGAGTGCTTAATCCCAACAGCGATTTGCGACGCCTTTTTGAACTCGTAGGGCTTACTGCTGATCCAGGTTTTAGACTTTTTGAGGGCAGCTCCGCCCTAGCCGATGCGCAAGCCGCCATAACGGAGGTCTTGGGCAAGTGAACTTTGCGGCAAGCGGGGTAGAGCGAGCAATCAGAGTAAGGGCGCAAAAGGACCAGTTAGCGTTAGTGCGCCGGTTTGTAGAAGAAATCGCCCGAGAGGCCAGCCTTGATCCCGAAAGAACTTTTGATCTCAAGGTGGCAGTCTGCGAGGCGTGCGCGAACGCTGTGGAGCATGGGTGTGAAGGTAGCGGCTTTGTGGAGGTAAGGGCACTCATTGGTCGTCGTCGCCTAACCTTAGTGATCAGCGACACCGGGTGCTTTCATCCGCCCAGTTACTGCAACGAGTCACTCCCCAAACGCGGCCTCGGGCTACCCCTCATGGTGGCCCTCATGGACAAGGTTGTCTTTGCTCGGTCTTCAGCCGGGGGAACGCAGGTAAGACTCTCACTTGCGCTTGACCGGTAGCAGTTGGAACTGGCAGGGAGCCTTTTCTTGCGCTACGCCGAGCCCTGGCTAAAAGCAAGGGAGGTGCGGGCTTTAGCTTTCACGGCCGGGTTGGTCGGCAATTATCTCCCGATAGAGATCGGTCTTGAAAAGCACGCAGTCAGGATTGGCGCAATACCACACCCGGTAAGTGCTGCACTCTCCAGTAGATAAACTTCCACTTGTGCCTGTGCGCTCCTCTTCTTCCACGCGGTCTGCGAGCGGTTGACCGCAGTTGATGCAGGTTCTTACTTGGCCTTGTGGTCCACTCACTGCCTGTCCTCCTTAGCTGCCATGTTCTTCGTCCCGCCGGGCCAAGCGCCGCCCCAAGTCCTCCGCCGCTTCCCGGGCCCCCTGACGCTGAAAGATATCCCCCTTTGCATCTACGCCAGCAAAGGCAACCTCTCCAGCGAGACTTGCTTCAAGCAGGTGGAACCATGCCTGCACTACACGCCGACTAGCGTCAAACGCGTGGGCCACGGTAGTTCCCGAACAGGTGAGAAATCCGCCCAGGCGGCGAGGTCTGTCAGGCCCCACTAGGCGCTGTCCTAACACGTACCTCCAGGCCCACAAACACTGACAACGGTCGATCATCATTTTGGGAACCGCCGGCATACCCATGAAATACACGGGAGCGGCTAGCACAATCGAGTCCGCTTCTCGAAGGTAGGGATAAAGGTGCTGCATGTCATCTTTCACCACGCAGACGCCGTCCTTCCAACAGGCGTCACAGGCCCGACAGCCGTGCAAGTTAAGATCGCTTAGCCGAAACTTGACTACGTCGGCACCAGTCTCGCGCGCGGCGCCCAAACACCAGTCAAGAAGAGTCTCGGTGTTACCTCCGCGCCGCGCGCTGCCGGCTATCCCAAGTACGGTGACTCCCACGACGTTACTCTTCTTTCGTCCACCACGTTACTCTTGTTTAGTCCACGACTTGACTCTCCTGGCCGCTTCTTGGCCTAGCTTCACACAAGCCTCAAGCTCTTCGCCAGTAGGTCTATATCTGATTTCAAGCGGCTCCAACATTTCAAGACCTAAAGCCCTTAGTTCATTGTCAAGCTGTTGGACCGCTCCTCCCGCCCAACCACAGGAACCGTACGCTCCTGCCACTTTGTTCTTAGGGCGAAGGCCTCTGAGATAGGTCATGAAGCCAGCCACGGTAGGAAACAAGCCGTTGTTGAGCGTGGGAGAGCCCACCAGCACTCCCCGCGACTCAAGCACCGCATGCGCCGCCTCCGATCGTGGAGTACCGCCAATCCGGATCACCCGGAAGTCAACCCCCTCTTGGGCGACACCTTCGGCTATAGCCCAGGTCATTTTCTCTGTGGAGTGCCACATGGTGTCATAGAGAAGAACGACTTGCTCCTGAGCCTGACCCGAGCTCCAGCGATCATAGGCCCCCACGATCCTGGCCACATCCTCGGGTCGCCTCCACATTACCCCGTGACTCGGCCCTATGGCTTCTATCTCAAGCCCAAGCTCCCTGATCTTCCCTAGCATCCTTTGGATCTGGCCGCCAAAGGGCATCAAAATATTGGCATAGTACTTCCCGGCCTCTTCCATCACGACGTGCATGTCCACCTCATCGGCAAAGCGCCGCGCAGTAGCCAAGTGCTGCCCGAAAGCATCGTTAGGAAGCAAGGTTTTGGCCTCTCGCACATAGGTGAACATGCTATCCGGCCAGTGCAGCATGGGAGCTTCGATGAATTCAAGAGTCTTGGTTCCAAGAGAAAGTTGGTCTCCAGTGGACACAACTCTCACATTCCACCGCTCAACGACATCGGCCCCGTAGTACTTGGCAAGCGCCTCCCGAGCCCGCTTGGTACAGACAACCTCCCCGGGGGAAAGTGCCTCTACAAGCCAAGGAACAGCTCCCGAGTGGTCCGGCTCCACATGGTTGATTACAAGGTGATCTATCGGGCGCCCGGCCGCCCGAGCCCTTACACGCGCAAGCATCTCTTCGCCAAAACCAGCCCGACAGCCGTCAACCAGAGCTGTCTTCTGATCCAATATTAGGTAGGCGTTGTAGGTGGTACCCCGGGCTAGCTCGTAGCCGTGAAAGTCCCTCTCCGCCCAGTCAATCACGCCGACCCACCAAATGTCATCGCGAAACAAGCAATGGTCCATAAAACTCTCCCTCTTCCCCTTTCTTCTTCCGGATCAGCTTTGCTCTTTGCTAGCCGTCTTGCCCCAACAAAGGCGGTCGTAAACCTGGTTACCTGGACCAGACAGCAACAGCGACCGTTTCGGTCGCTTAAGCTACAGTGCATGCACGAACACATTAACGACCATGGAGCGGCCGCTTAGCCAAGATCAGCTGGCAGCCGTAATCGTCTAGGTCATCCACGCGAATCTGGGCAAATCCAGCCTCTTCAAGCCACGCACAGTACTGCTCTTCGCTCCAGACCCCGCCCTCCTCTGTAGAGCGCAGCATATTTACTGCAAACATGGCTGCCTCGCGGCTACGCCCCCAGACGTAATCCTGGATAGCTATCACTCCCCCAGGAACGAGGACCGAAAAAGCTTCTTTGGTCACACGAGCGTTGGTATCCGGCCCGTAGATGTGGTAGACGTTGCCGAAGTAGACAAGATCAAACGGACCACCCGGCAAGGCCTTGGTGAAGTCACAAGCCACGAGTTCAACACCGTGGTCTCCCTCTGGCAGGTATTCCCTGCTCTCTCGCAGGTATTCCCTGGCTATCGCTATGACCTCGGGTTGATCCAGTAGAGTAACTCTGCACCCCTTGCGGGCAAATCGGCGCGCGATATGGCCCACTGCTCCCCCTACGTCAAGCACGTCTCGCACCGGGCCGCCGTAAGCCAAACACTGCTCCACGATCAAATCAAGTAGCGCAGGGTCTCGCTCCCCCATAGCCGCAGCCATGGTTTTGTAGTCGCGGCTGCCTTCGGGTCGCCTAACAGGCTTGCCCGTACGAATGACCTCGGGCAATTCAAGCCATCCTCTAGTCTTGTTTACTTGATGAAGCAACCCGTTTCTTTCGAAATCTGGGCCCTTTTCAACCAAGTGAGCTCGCACCTCGGGAGTAAGACAATAACGCGGTTCGCTGCGCCCTTCTTCCGCGATCTCTTCGTGAAGCGCAGCAGCGACCTCGGCCAATCCTTCAGCCGCAAGCGCCTCCAAAATCACACGAGTAGCCCGTAAATCAGTACTCGCTCGGGTAGCCACTTCGTCAGCGGTTAGAAACGACCCGTCACCAAGTGCGTCAATAATTCCTGACCTTACTGCTCCGGCGATCAAGAGCAGGCGCTCAACAGCACGTCCGTCCACAAGCGATCTACGGCGCATGTTGTCCCCTTTGGCGTATTAAACCTCAACGGATCTAAAAGACCTTAACGGATCTAAAAGCCAAAGGAAACAGTAGCAGACGTAGTCTAGTCGTTGGCCCTGAGAGTCGCGTAGGGATTGACTGCTGCCCCGCCCCCGGGATGCATCTCGAAGTGCAGGTGATAACACCCGTCGGCGTTTCCTGTGTCACCCACCCAGCCTAAGAGTTGTCCGGCCCTGACCCTGACCCCTGGTCTTATTCCGGAGGCAATGCCATCCAAATGAGCGTAGTAGTAGCTATATCCATTGTCGCCCCGAAGCCAGATCGTTATGCCGCCGAGGCCAGTATCCCGGGGATTAGTGCGGGAAATAACTCCAGACACGCAGGCAACCACCGGTGTCCCTCGGGGAGCAAGGATATCCGTACCTTTGTGGGTACGTCCTCCCGAACGAGGAGCACCCCACGTGTTGGTGTAGCTATGCGGACCGTCAACCGGAAACACAAACTTGCCTGGCTGAACAACCCCACCCTTCTTGTTGGCAGACGCCTGGTGGCGCTTAATTGCCGCCGCCCGAGCTGCAGCCTCGCGGGCAGCCTGCTCGGCCTTCTGCACTTCCTCACGGAGCTTGACCACCTGGCTTCTTAGGCGTTTGTACTCACCCGAAGCATCTTTGAGCTGCTTGGTCATCTCCTCTTGTAGAGCCTGAATCTCGGCTATTACTTCCGCCTGCTCGCGTTTCTTGGCCTCAAGCTCCGCCTGACGGTCACGGGACTTCTCTAGGTAGGCTAGTACCTGGTCAAAGAGATCCTCATCGCTGTCGGTAATTCTGCCCAGTAAGGTAAAAGCATCAAGGACGGAGACAATATCCTTGCCGTCGAGAAGGATCTGAAGATACAGAGGCACCGGGGAGTAACTGCTCTTGTAGAGGCCCACCAGACGAGTCTCCAGCTGACCCCGTACCTGCTCAAGATCGTTTTCCGCGCCCGAGATCTCCTTCTCTACCGATTCAATTGCTTGTTCTATGCGCGCCAAGCGCACGAGAGCGGCATTGTGTTTCTCTGCAATCGCATCCAGCTTCTCCTGGAACTTGCGGTACTCGGAGTAGGCCGCATTAAGCTCGGCCTGCTTTTGGGCAAGTTGCTTTTGCAGCTCCTTAAGAGTAGCTGCTTCAGCGCTCGCAGGCGGCAAAAGAACAGATGTGAGAAGGCTTAGGCAGCAGATCAAGCTAAGAGCGCATATTCGCGCCTTCGCTCTTACGCTGCCCCCCCTTCTTGTTCGAAAAAGGCGCATTTGCCTTGGATTGTACCAAATTACCGACGGCGCGGACTCATGAACGAGAGCTCTGTGTCGTGAACGGCTACTACAACCGCACCGGTATCCCGTGAGCAGCCATGTACTCTTTAGCCTCTCGTACTGTGAACTCGCGGAAATGGAAGAGTGAGGCCACAAGCACGGCGCTTGCTCTTCCCTCTGTTACCGCCTGTACCAAATGATCCAACGAACCGGCGCCGCCGCTTGCAATTACAGGAACATTAACTGCCTCGGCCACCGCCCGCGTTAGTTCCAAGTCGTACCCATCCCTTGTGCCGTCACGGTCCATCGAGGTGAGAAGGATCTCCCCTGCGCCAAGGCTGGTCCCTCTGGCCGCCCATTCCACCGCGTCAAGACCTGTCGGCGTGCGCCCGCCATTAATGTAAACCTCCCACCAGACTTTTTCTTCGTCCCCGCGAGAGCTGTCCTTAGGCTGGGAGGCTCTCTTTGCGTCAATAGCTAGAACTATGCACTGAGAACCAAACCGGCGAGCACAACGAGCGATCAGGTCGGGGTCTCTGACAGCAGCAGTGTTGATTGACACCTTGTCCGCCCCTGCGGTCAGAAGCCTGCGGACGTCGTCTTCGTCGCGGATGCCTCCGCCAATCGTAAAAGGAATGAAGACTTCTTCTGCGCATCGGCGGGCCAGTTCGACTATTGTTTCACGGCCTTCGTGCGAAGCGGTGATGTCAAGGAAGACGACCTCATCGGCGCCTTCGGCGTCATAGCGTGCAGCAAGCTCCACCGGATCGCCGGCATCGCGAAGGTCCACAAAGTTGGTCCCCTTGACCACGCGCCCGCGGTCCACATCAAGACATGGAATCACGCGCTTAAGAAGCACTATTCCCTTCCTCGCCCAGCACAGCCAGGGCTTCAGCAATCGTGAAACGGCCTTCGTATAAGGCCCGCCCCACTATGACTCCGGTCACGCCGAGCGGCTCGAGCTCTTTTAGGGCGCGCAAATCGTCTAGCCCCGTCACCCCACCCGAAGCGATAATTTCAAGCTGACAAGCTTCAGCAAGCTCACGAACCCCGGCCACGTTTGCGCTTTGCAGCATGCCGTCGCGGGCAATATCTGTATAAAGAACTTCCCGGACCCCCAGCTCCTCCAGACGATGCACCAAGTCCACGGCTCTTACGGCACTTTTTTCCTGCCAGCCCTTAACCTTAACCCAGCCGCCTTCTGCGTCTACCGCAACCACAACCCGATCCGGTCCCAGAACGCCCAGAGCAAACTCCAGAAGAGATTCGTTTTCCACCGCAGCTGTTCCGAGAACCGCCTTTGCCACTTTGCTCTCAGCAATCGCCTGCACAGCCGCCTCGTCGCGTATGCCTCCCCCTGTTTGCACAGGAACTGGCACCGCTTCCGCAATTGCCGAGACCAGCGCGAAATTGCACAACCTACCCTCACGAGCGCCGTCCAGATCAACTACATGCAGGTAGCGCGCCCCTTCTCGGACCCAGTGACGAGCCATGGCCACAGGATCCTCGCTAAACACTGTCTCGTCAGCAAAGTCACCTTGTCGGAGCCTAACGCAGCGTCCTTTTTGAATGTCGATAGCCGGTATTAGTCGCATGACCTACACTAACCCCGCAATCTGAGCAAAGTTGTAATACAGCCGAAGACCAAGCGAGCTTGATTTCTCAGGATGAAATTGCACCCCAAAGACATTATCTCTCTGGACTGCCGAGACAAATCTAACCTCGTCATACTCAGTAACGCCAAGCACATCCTCTGGACAATCCGGTGAAACGACGTAGCTATGCACGAAGTAAAAAGCCGACCCCTCGGGAATACCGGCAAACAAGGGGGAAGGTTTGCAAGCTTCCACCTGATTCCACCCTATGTGCGGCACCCGCACTGTCGAAGGAAGAGCTTTGACCGCTCCAGGCAAGACACCAAGTCCAACTCCGTCCGGGTCCTCCTCGCTTGTCCCAAAAAGCAATTGCAGACCCAGGCAAACCCCCAAGAAAGGAACACCGGCTTCGATGCGCAGAAGCACAGCCTCAGCAAGCCCAGACTCTCTCAGCGCGGCGGCCGCAGCCCCGAAAGCCCCCACCCCGGGCAAGACTAGAGCTGGCGCGGCGCTGATGTCTCTGCGGTTGTCCCCTACAAGGGCAGGAACCCCTACATGCTCAAACGCCTTTTGTACGGAACGAAGGTTTCCCGCCCCATAGTCAACGATATACACGGAGCGCGCGAGATTCACCAAGCTCGCCCCTTCTCCTAGAGAACACCCTTAGTGGAGGGGATCCCTGTTGCCCGTGGATCAGCAGAAGCCGCTTGCCGCAGAGCTCTAGCAAAGGCCTTGAAAATCGCCTCCACCGTGTGATGAAAATCGCTCCCCGCGAGCACCCGCACATGTAGGGTCATCCGCGCGTTGTTCACCAGAGCTCGGAAAAACTCGGCCACCAGGCTAGCCTCAAACCCTGCTGTCCCTGCTCCTACCGGACCACCTTCGTAAGCAAAATACGGCCGCCCGCTTAGGTCAAGGGCAACCATAGCCAGCGCCTCGTCCATAGGAACCACAGCACTGCCGTAACGTACGAGACCCTTCTTGTCTCCCAACGCCTGGCTCAAAGCCGTACCTAGACAGATGCCCACGTCCTCGACGGTGTGGTGACCCCCGGTATGAAGATCACCCTGCGCCTTTACTTCAAGATCGAACAACGCGTGAGCTGTTACCAACTCAAGCATGTGGTCAAAGAAACCTACACCGGTGCTGATATCGGAGCGTCCAGAGCCATCAATAGTTAGACAGACACTTACTCGGGTCTCCTTCGTAGTCCGAGTGACACTGGCGCTTCGCACGCTTAAACTGGCAGAGTTGCCAGTCTGCTCGCGCACATCACTTTGGCCGGCTCCCCCAGACAAATGCGCTTCGCCTCCTCAGTACGTCGGATTGCCCTACGACTGCGATTTTACCCTGGATGCAGAATAGCACAGCAACCTGCGCCTTCCTTGGCAAAGCGACCTGCAAGGCCCTCAGCACTGAGAACAGCCTCTGACAGAGCAATCCGGACGTCGCTTAACCAAACGGTCTGTTGTGCCGATAAGTGGAACAAACGTGGTCTGTGTCTAGCAATAATAGAAGACTTTCCACACTGAGTACTGCTGCAAGCTGTTGAGAGGACCGATCTTCTGCAGGTGAGCTGGTTAGACATGAGAACAAGTAGGCTACCTGGCAGGCTACCGGGCTTGAGCGTCGCTCTCTTTCTCGCCGTAGCCGCTTACTCGCTTGCGGGAGAGTTGCTTCCCCGCGGCTCACTTGCGCTTGCATTAGTTTCAGACCTTGGCTTTGTGCTTATGCAGGTCGTCGTATTGATCCTTTGCTGCCGGGCTGTGGGTCAGGCACACACGCGACTCGAACGCCACTTGTGGGGCTGGCTGGCCGCTTGGACCGCGTTAAACCTGTTTGCTGACGGCGCTTGGGCGTACTACGAACTCATAAGGCGCGTAGACCCGCCGGAGCCGGGGATCCCCGACATCGGGTATTTGGCAAGCTATTTCATGGCCTTTGGAGGTATCGCTGTTCTTGCTTTTTCGGCAGCCGGCAAGTACAGAGCGGTGGAGACCGTCCTTGATTCACTTATCTTCACCACCGGGATTACCGCCCTCTTCTGGCCTCTCGTACTTGAGCCGCTGCTCGAAGCAAGCCAGTCACCAGCAGAGTTTTGGGTTACCTTGGCGTATCCTGTAGGAGACCTGCTTGTCATCCTGGCCATAGTCTCCCTGGTTCTCGGGACATGGAGCACCGGGCGCATCTGGCCACGCTACCACGTGCTGCTGGTGTCGCTGGCTTTCGTGGTCCAGACAGGAGCTGATTGCGCTTACTTTGTTGTTGTAGCCCGTGGAGGCGAATACGGGCCCGGAAGCCTGCTGGACCCCATCTGGCTTCTGGCCTTTGCTCTGGTCGGAGCAGCAGCTGTTCGCGGCAGACAGGCGAGCATTCAGACGGAGCGAGGCGCAACGCAGTCTAGCGTCCCTGATCTTTCCCAGTCCCCGGCGGCAGAGGTAGCGCCGTGGACAAGTTCTCTCATGAGATTCCTCCGGGTTGGCCTTCCCTACTTTGCCCTACCCATGTTGGCGGGAAGCTTTGTGATACAGGTCGTAAGAGGCTGGCACTCAATCCTCGACGCAGAACTTCTGTTTGTCGCCAGCCTGATCCTAGGACTGCTCATTTTGACTCGACAATACGTGGCCATGCGTCACAACCGACTCTTGGCCAAGGAACTCCAAGCTACTCAGAGCGAGCTAGAGAACGAGATCAGGTCGCTATCTGAGCTCACACAGCGCCTGGAAAGCCTCAATCATCATCTTGAGCGCCTTCAACGGCTCCGCAGTGTGCCAGAGATTGCTAGCGTCGCGTTGGAGCTTGCCTGTGCCTATGAGGGTTCGCCCGGTGGATGGATAACTATGGACGGTGGCGAAGGACAGTCCCAGCTGATCGCCAGCTGGGGAGCAGCCAAGCAGAGTACCCTGGATTCCCGCACAGCTGGCGGTGAGGTGGGCGACAAGACAGCGCCGCGCATCATAAACTTAGAATCGGGTGGCCGGACTCTCGGCAGGATGTATTTGCTGCCCGGCGAGAGGCCCCACCCCGAACCAGACATGCTTCCGGCCATTGCCGCGCACATTGCTACTGCTCTTGACAACGCTAGTCGGTATGAGGAGGCCATAGACCTGGCCGAGAAAGATCCTCTTACCGGTCTTTATAACCGCAGAGGCATCTATAAGCGCCTGGCGGGTGAGCTGCTGCGAGCTCAAAAGCAGGGGACTCCGCTCGCAATCATCTTGGCTGACCTAGATAACTTTAAGTACATAAATGACACATTTGGACACCCGGCCGGAGACGGCGCCCTACGGCACATCGCGCAACGGATCCTTTCGGCGCTGCGCCATGCGGACTTGGCTGGCCGCATAGGTGGAGACGAGCTCCTGCTGGTGTTGCCGAAGACCTCTGGTGAAGGAGCAAGGCAAGTGGCGCGTCGCCTCTTGGAAGAAATTGCCAACAGTCCGTACCCGGTAGTTGGCGACTACTACGTGCCACTCAAACTAAGCCTGGGAATCGCCACCTACCCGGATGATGGCCAGTCGCTAAACGAGTTGATAAAGCGTGCCGACGTCAACCTTTACTTATCCAAACAAGTGGGCGGCAACGTGGTAAGTGGAGGTGGAAAAGCTCAACCCGCCGGTCGCGCGTGCGCGGGGCCAGCGACCACCGACCCAAGACCCTCAGCCGATCCCAACAATCTGTCCGCACGAGACAGCAACCCCGAGTTGCAAGGCTCCACAGCCTCCTAGCCGCTTGCCAGCTCTTACCCTTCTTCTTTGCGCATCTCTGCGGAAAGCCGGTGAAAAGCAAAACCTTCGCTGTCGGCCAGCATAGCCAGAGGCTCCGCCAAGGCAGCGGCCGCATCCTTGGTGACTTCCACCACTGTGGAACGCCGCAGGAAAGTTTGGACCGATAGCGGGGAGCAGAACCGGGCTGTCCCCCCGGTGGGAAGCACGTGATTACTGCCAACTACGTAGTCTCCAAAAGCAGTGGCGCTGTATGCGCCCAAGAAGACCGCTCCCGCCGAACGCACTCTCCCCAAAAAGTCGCGCGCATCTGACAAGTGAAGTTCAAGATGCTCAGGAGCATACCGGTTTACAAACAGCTCCGCCACAGAGAGAAAGTCCTCCCCTGGAGCGGGATAAAAAAGGCTGATCTGCTGTCCATACATAGCGTAGCCAGGTTCTTGGACGCCAGCAGTTGCTATCTGTTGTTGCACCCTCTCGCTGAGCCCCTTCACGTGTTCTGCCACTGCAACACACATGTCCCTTGTTTCCGCAAGCAACACAGCCTGAGCGCCGCTGCCGTGCTCTTCCTGTGCGAGCAAGTCCGCCGCTATCCAGTCAGCCCGCGCCGTGCTGTCGGCAACCACCACAACCTCGCTAGGGCCGGCCAAACTGTCAATACCTACAACCCCCTGCACCTGTCTTTTAGCTTCCATGACGTACGCGTTCCCAGGGCCACAGATGACGTCGACGCTCGGAATGCTCTGCGTCCCATATGCCATAGCCGCAATGGCCTGCGCCCCGCCTACGCGGAACACCTGTCTTATGCCGAGCAGACAAGCAGCTGCAAGAACTGAGGGGTTGACCGAGCCGTCACGACGAGCTGGCGTGCACAGCACCAGCTCTTGCACTCCCGCAACCTGTGCAGGGACCGCATTCATCACCACAGTGGAGGCATAGCTGGCAAGTCCACCAGGCACGTAAAGCCCAGCTCGCTCCACCGGTAGGCTTCTTACTCCAAGTTTCTGACCTTGCGGACCGCGCACCTCCCAGTCTGGCTCAAGTTCCTGCTCGTGGAAAAACTTGAGGTTGTCTCGGGCCAACGACAAAGCCGAGAGAAAAGCAGCGTTGGCCTGCCGGTAGGCTGCTTCCAGCTCCTCTTCTGAAACTGCTAGCGCTGCGACGTTTGCCTCAGGCCAGTCAAACCGTGCGCTAAGCTCAACAAGGGCGGCATCTCCGCGCGCACGCACTTGGCTAATGATGTCCGCTACTATGCGGGCAACTTCACGATCAGCCTCTTGACCCGGCCGCAGGCCCGCCACTGCCGCTTCTACCGTGTTCTTCGAAAGCTCCAGGATTTTCACCCGACTATCTTCTCCCTATCTATGTCCGATTTCTCGGCTCTCTCCGTGCGCTCACCCACTCGCCTGCGTCTACCGGGCCCCCTGGTGAACGCAGTCTTCGCCAAAGAGTTGTTTTAACTCGGCAAAGAGGGTGGTTTGCGGCTCCACTCGAAACCGCCTTCCTAGCCGTACACGCTTTAGACGCCCGCTCACTGGAACCCGCAGCTCCACCGGGCAGGGACCAGGAAAGCGTTCGAGAACCTGCCTAAGCTCAGCAAGCACCCGCTCAGACACCCCCTCTTCTTTGACCTTGACCGTCACCGGAGCAGGTCCTTCACGCGCCACGAACGGCTCCACGGTGATGGGAATGAACTTGGTCTCGCTTTCTTCCTTTCGGTCCACTCGCCCCTTTACCTTGACCACCCTGTCCTCGACCAGAAGATCCTTGACCTCGCGGTAAAGGTTGGGGAAACACAACATCTCCACCGAACCCTCTAAGCCTTCCAAGGTCACAAAAGCCATCTGCTCTCCGGTTTTCTTGCTGGTGATCCGCTTGACTGCGCTCACCATGCCAATGACCGTGGTAATCGTGCCGTCTGGCAGCTGGTTAAGTTCGGAAATCAGATGGTCCGATTCCTCCCTTATCTGGTGGCGAACATCTCTGAGCGGATGGGAAGTCACATAAAGACCAAGCGTCTCCTTCTCCAGGGCAAGTAATTCTTCCTTGGAGAAATCCTCGGTGGGAATTTCTACCGGGATAATTCCGTTGCGGAACGCCCCTGTTTGGCCGTTACCCGCACCTGCGCCGTTTCTTGCGCTCCCAGCGTCCGCCGAGCTACGGCTGGGAGCGCCCAGCACTTTCTCTTGGGACGGTTCAGAGTCGCCCGCAAGTAGATCAAAAATCGAAGCCTGCCCGCGATCAGCGTCAACCCGGACCTTCTTGCCGTAGGCCATCGCCTGAGGTAGGACAGCAAGCATGCCGCGCCGCGAAGGCCCGATGGAGTCCATGGCCCCGGACTTAACCAAGCTTTCTATCGCCCGGGCGTTAACAATGTTTAGGTCCACGCGCTGGCAAAAGTCAAAAAGATCGGTGAAAGGCCCGTCCTTTTCTCTAGCCTCAAGGATATTCCGAATAGCAGTCTCTCCCACGTTTTTAACCGCGTTTAGTCCAAAGCGGATTCGCCCTTGCACCACCCGGAAGTCAAGCACCGACTCATTAATGTCCGGCGGCAACACTTCGATGCCCATCTCGTTGGCCACGTTCACATAGAACGGGACCTTATCCTTGGTGTCCATGACGCTCGAAATCAGAGCGGCCATGTACTGCACCGGGTAATTTGCCTTGAGGTAGGCCGTGCGATAGGCGATCAAGGCATAGCAGGCCGCATGCGACTTGTTGAAGGAATAGTCTCCGGCCTTCTCCATCAAGGACCACAAGTAGTCGATGACCTCAGGCGCCGTGCCGGTAGCCGCCGCCCCTGCCCGGAACTTCGGCTCAAGTTCCTCCAGGCGCGACCGGATCTTCTTGCCGATCGCCTTGCGCAAGTCGTCGGCCTGAGCAGGAGTAAAGCCGCCTATGCGCTTGGAGATCTCCATGAGCTGCTCTTGATAGATAGCGACACCGTAGGTGGGGCTTAAGATGGGCTCAAGTCGCGGATCCTGATACTTGATACGCGAAGGATCGCGCTTGTTGCGTGCATACTCGGGGATGAACTCCATGGGACCAGGTCGATAAAGGGCAACCAGCGCGATGAGATCGTCAAACTTTGTCGGTTGAATTTCGCGCAGAGCATCTTGCATACCCGAAGATTCAAACTGAAACACGCCCTCGGAATCGCCTCGCGCCAGCATGCGGTAGGTATTCTCGTCGTCTAGAGGAATGCGCTCGATGTCGAAGTCGGGACAGGCCTCCTCGCGTATCATGCGCACGGCGTTATCAATCACGTCCAGGTTGCGCAGGCCCAGAAAGTCCATCTTGAGTAGGCCTAGCTTTTCCACATCGGTCATAGAGACCTGAGTGACGACTTCGGTATCGCCCTTTTGCATAAGGGGCAGATGATCAGTAAGAGAACCTTTTGAGATCACTACTCCCGCTGCGTGGATGGAGTCCTGACGGATAAGCCCCTCCAACGGACGGGCGATATCCACAACCTGGCGTACAAGATCATCGCTGTCATAAGCAGCACGCAGCTCGCACTTGGGATCGGCCAAGCAGGCCTCTAGAGTGACGTTAAGACCTTCCGGAACCATCTTGGCGATACGGTCGGCCTGACTGTAAGGAACGTCCATGACCCGCGCCGCATCTCGTATCGCTTGCCGCGCTTTTATGGTGCCAAAGGTGGCAATCTGAGCCACCCGGTCACGGCCATACTTGTTGGCCACGTACTCAATGACCTTAGCCCGCCCCTCCACCGAAAAGTCAATGTCAATATCGGGCATGCTTACTCGGTCGGGGTTTAGGAAACGCTCAAAGAGCAGGTCGTAGGCCAAGGGGTCAAGGTCGGTAATACCAAGCAGGTACGAGATAAGCGATCCCGCTGCCGATCCGCGCCCTGGTCCCACCGGAATTCCGGAGCGCTTGGCATAGCTTACAAAGTCCCAGACGATAAGGAAGTAGGAGCAAAAGCCCATGCGCTCGACCACAGCAAGCTCAGCCTCAAGGCGCTCTCGGGCCTCCGGGGTAATCTTGTCCCCATACCTCCGCTTGAGCCCCAACTCGCACTGCTCTCTAAGGTAGGAGGCTTCGGTATACCCATCGGGAACAGGGAACTCGGGAAGCAGCATTCCCTCAAGGGGAATCTGAAGGTTGCAGCGCTCTGCAATCTCAGCCGTAGCCGCCACTGCCTCCGGACACAAGGCAAAAGCCTCGAACATTTCTTCTTCGCTCTTGAGGTAGAACTCTTGCGAGTTAAAGCGCAGACGGTCTGGCTCAGAAAGTCGAGCTCCTGTTTGAATGCAGAGCAACACGTCGTGCGCCGCTGCATCTTCCTTGCGCAAATAGTGAACGTCGTTGGTGGCGACCAATTTAAGACCGGTCTTTTCCGCTAACCGCATGAGCCGCGGGTTTATCTGCGCTAGTTCGGGAATTCCGGTTTCCTGCATCTCTAGGTAGACATTTCCTTCTCCGAAAATGTCTAGCAGGCGCTTAACCTCCTCCAGAGCTGCATTTTCGGCTCCGTCTTGCAAGGCCCTTGACAGCCTGCCGGTGGCGCAGCCGCTAAGGCAAATGAGGCCCTCCGCATAATCCTTAAGAGCTGCGTAGTCCATGCGAGGCTTGTAGTAGTAGCCATCGAGAAAGGCTAAGCTGCCAAGCTTGAGGAGATTCCGGTAGCCAGTTTGGTTTTCGGCGAGCAAGGTGAGGTGCCAGCGCTCCTCGTTTTGTCCTACCTTGCGAAACCGGTTGGGAACAACATAAGCCTCCAACCCAATTATTGGCTTTATTCCCGCCCGGCGGCAGTGTTCATAAAACTGGATGATGCCAGAAAGAACACCATGATCGGTGATGGCAAGCGCCTTCATTCCTAGCTCAGCCGCCCGCCTCACCAAGTCCGTCACCTTGCAGGCCCCGTCAAGAGCCGAATAGTCAGTATGAACGTGTAAGTGACAAAAAGACCTGCTCACGCCAGAACCTGTGCTTTCCAAAGGTTCGCCCAATTGCTTGTCTCCTCCCTGCGCCAGCTAGGTGAGCGCCAAGATCACCTCTTTGGCCAAAGGAAATTCTCTAAGCAGAGCTTCTCTTTCTGCAAGCTCAAAATCCTCGAAATGAAAGCCCGGCGAAACCACGCACCCAACCAAAGTCCAGTCAAGCTGCTGCGATCCTCTCCGATCGGGGACCCATCTCCGCTCGGGCACACGATCTGTTCCCCAGGCCGCATACTTACCCGCAATCACCTGAGCTCCCATCCATTGCCCAGCGGGCACCAAGACCTGCGGACAGAAGCTATCTAGAATCACGGGAGACGGTGCTGCGGAGCACCTCACAGGAGAGGGTGTTGCAGAGGACTCATCGGCGCAACCCTGCGACTCCGTGTGAACACGAGGAGCTTCCCCCGCTCGGGAACCGGTCCCAAGCACAAACAACGCAAGCGCCGCCCCGGCGTGAAAAAACCAGACCTCGTCGGAGCGCAGGCGATGAAACCGGCTGGGGGACTTATCGGTCAGCAAATATAAGATTGAGGTGCAGAGCGGACGGTCGCCCTGGGGAGAGGGCACAATATGGGGAGAGCAATACGTTTCTCGGTAGTAACCCCCTTCTGGGTGCGGCTCGAGGCGTAGAAGCTCAATTACTTCCCCCGCGCTATATCTTTCAAGCCCTACGAACGGCATGCCGCCCTCCTTCTGTGTGGCGCCGTATTAAGTCCGATTCCCGCCCTAAGAGGTCAGTCGCGCCGCCTCTTCTTCGGGAACAACCGGGTTCCACAGCCTACCTACTCCGTCAATAATGACTTCCACTTGGTCCCCGGGACGAAGCTCGCCTACTCCCTCGGGTGTGCCCAGCATGATGAGATCACCAGGCCATAGCGTCATGGCTTGGCTTACCAAGGAGATCACCGTGAAGGGATCACGGATCATCTCTTTAAGCTGAGCTTCCTGCCTTAATTCTCCATTTACTTTAGTGCGAATCCAGGCCTCAGACGAGGGCGCTTCTGTCTCCAAGAAGGGCCCAGCTACAGCGAAAGTGTCATACCCCTTTGCTCGCCACCACTGGTTATCAGCGGCCTGAAATTGCCTTTCGGTCACGTCGTTGGCGCAGGTCCAGCCCCATACCACCTCTCTTGCTTCCTCAGGAGTCACCCGCCGTGCAGGCCGACCAATCACTACCGCCAACTCGCCCTCATACTCAACCCGGACGGCATCGCGGGGGTAGACAATGGCTTGCCCACTGCCCACCAAGCTGGAAGGAGGCTTAAGGAAGAAAAGCGGCGGGGGAAGCTCTTCTTCCCCTGTAGGCTGATGGCTGACCACCGTCCCCGGCGCCTGTGCCGCTCTTTTTGCCATCTCTTTGATGTGGGGGCGAAAGTTCCACCCAACGCCTATTATCTTACCTGGAGAAACCGGGGGCAGAAGAGTCGACTCGCTCGCTTTCACTACCTCGCCTGCAAGATCGGACGGCGACTCAACAACATACGTGTCGCCTTCCACGACCGCCTGACAAATCTGCCCTTGGTGGTAGATGCGAGCGATTTTCATGCTTGACCAGCAGTATCGGAAGAGCCGGGTGAAGCGTCGCCACCAGAGGCGCCGCTTGCAGACTGCTCCTCCCTTGACCGGCGCTGCGGAGAACCCTTTGCCGACTCCTCTCTGCGCCGTAGCAGCCCGTAGGTAATGGAGTCCACTAGCGCCTCCCACGAGGCCTCCACCACATTCACCCCTACCCCGACGCTCCCCCAGGTGTCGCGTCCGTCAGTGGATTCGATAAGAACGCGGGTCTTGGCGGCGGTGCCTTGATTTTCGTCCAGGATGCGCACGCTGTAATTGATCAGGTGAATGTCGCGAAGCTCTGGGAAGCGTCGCTCAATAGCCTGGCGGAGGGCCTTGTCCAAAGCGTTCACGGGACCATTGCCTTCCGCGGTTTCGACAAACCGCTCTCCGTTGACGTGCACTTTGATGGTGGCCTCGCTGACTGTCGCTCCATCTTCGCGCTTTTCCACAATGATCCGAAAAGCCTCAAAATGGAAAAATTCCACCTTTTGCCCCAGCTCGGCTCGCAGCAAGAGCTCAAAAGAGGCATCTGCCGCCTCGTAGTGATAGCCCAGGTGTTCTCTCTCCTTTAGACGCCTGAGCACCCGCTCGGCCACCTGCTTTTCGTCTTCCAATGAGTATCCGAGCTCGCGGAGTCGCTGTTTTATGGTGGCGCGTCCCGACAGCTCAGAGACCAGGATATGGGGGGTGTTTCCAACCAAAGCAGGGTCGATATGTTGAAAGGTACGCGGGTCGCGCTCCATGGCGGCCACATGCATGCCACCCTTGTGAGCAAACGCGTTATGTCCCACGTAAGGTTGGTGTGGATCGGGGGCCACATTACACAGCTCAGCTACATAACGAGCTGTATCGGTGAGCTTGGCCAGACTCCGCTCGCCAAGGCACCGGACTCCCATCTTTAGCTCCAAGTTGGGGATAACCACACAAAGGTCCGCGTTTCCGCACCGTTCACCGTATCCGTTAATGGTCCCCTGCACCACATCAGCTCCCCGCTCGACTGCCACCACAGAGTTGGCCACGGCGCACCCGGTGTCGTTGTGAGCATGGATACCAACCCGGCAGTGCGAACCAAATTCCGCTACCACTGCTTCTACTGCCTGCCCTACCTGCGAAGGCAAAGCCGCCCCGTTAGTGTCGCAAAGACAGATAGCCTCTGCTCCGGCTTCAACCGCGGACCGTAGACAAGCTAGAGCGTAGGCGGGATGCGCAAAAAAAGCGTCGAAGAAGTGCTCGGCGTCGTAGAAAACTCGCTTCCCTTGTCGGACAAGGAAGGCTACGGACTCGGCGATCATGCGCAGGTTTTCCTCTGCATCCACCCGCAGAACTTTCTGAATGTGAAGGTCCCAGGTCTTGCCCACCACCGTGGCAATAGGGGCCCAACAATCGGCCAAGACTCGCAGCTGCCTATCCTGATCCGGTCTCATGCCTCGGGCCCGGGTCATTCCAAAGGCTGCAACAACTGTTTCGCCAAGGTTCTCTTTCTCTAGGCGCCGGAAGAATTCCTCATCCTTGGGATTGGAAGCAGGAAAGCCACCCTCGATGAAATGAATCCCCAGTTCAGCAATGCGCACGGCAATGCGGAGCTTCTCCTCTACCGAGACGCTTAGTCCTTCCCGCTGCATGCCGTCCCGCAGGGTGGTGTCATATAAGAGTACGGGCCGATTTGAAGTCATGTATTCTCGCGCCTACTTTCGCACTGTGGGAATGATCTTTCGCACCGTGGCAACGATGATTTACAACTCCCCAAGCGCTCCCCGTCACGCACTTACCGGTAAACCGGAGTGCCGGTGCTTCTTGCATATTCGTGAAACCGGGCAATGATCTCCCGCGTGATAGGTCCCGGCACTCCTTGCCCAATGGGTCGCCGGTCAAGCTCCACCACCGGTCCCACCTCGGCCGCGGTGCCAGTAAGGAAAGCTTCATCGGCGTTATACACATCGTACAGGGTGTAGAAACCTTCCTCCACCTCAAGACCCATACCGGCCGCGATCCTCATTACCACCGCCCGGGTTATGCCTGGCAAGGCCCCCAAAGACACGCTGGGAGTCATCAAGCGCCGACCCTTAATAAAGAAGAAGTTGTCAGCGGTGCATTCGCAGACATAACCAGAGGTAGTGAGGAAAAGACCTTCGTCCACGCCTGCGTCTCGCAATTCAAGAGCGCCGAGCACATTGTTTAGGTAATTAAGACTCTTGATGGCGGGGTTTATAGCCTGGGGATCATTTCGCCGCGTAGCCAAGGTTCTGACTTTGAAACCTTTCTCGTACGCTTCGGGAGGATAAAGAGTAATGCCGCCAGCAATGCAAAAGACCGTGGGCTTAGGGCACTTGTTGGGATTGAGACCCAAGTCCCCTACCCCGCGCGTGACAACCAGCCGCACGTAGCCGTCCATGACCTCGTTGCGGCGGATGGTCTCCATCATGGCCTCGACCAACTCGTCGCGAGAGAGCGGTATGTCTAGGGCCAAAGCCTGCGCTGATGCATAGAGTCGGTCGATGTGCGCATCCAGCTCAAATACGCGTCCGTTATAAATGCGGATGCCCTCAAAAACCCCGTCACCGTACAGAAGTCCGTGATCAAAAACGCTTATCTTCGCATCCTCTCGATCATAGAACGCGCCGTCGATATATATCTGCATCACTGCCTCCGTGAACCAAGCCTTGGCCCAGAACAACTAGCCTATGGCGGGAAGTATACAAAACCTGAAGTGTCCTACGCACTGGGCGACGGGGCAAGTCGCCATCCAACTATAAGAGCGAGCCCAGTCTGAATACCACAGTGCCCAACAGCAAAGACACCACAAGCATAAGGCCGATACTTGCCGCAAGCCAACCCCATGACTGCGACTCCTGGCGAATCGCGGCAAGCGTAGCCACACAGGGCACAAAGGTCATCTGCACAACGAGGAATGCGGCGGCCGCCGGCGGCGTAAGCGCCCCCGCCACCACAGCCGCCAACCCGCCTCCGCCGGCGGCCGCGCCAAACACCACCGCAAGTGTGGCCACCGAGTTTTCCTTGGCTACAAAGCTCGAAAGCAGAGCAACCATAAGGCGCCAGTCTCCCAACCCCATAAGCGCGCCTATCGGCTCTAAACCTCGCCCCAGGATCCCCAAGACACTTGCGCTTGGCTCCTTACCCGGGTAGTTCGAAAGCACCCATACCACTGCCGAAACCACGACGATTAGAGTCCCGGCTTTTTTGACGAAGGCTAACGTGTTTCGCCATACGTAAAGTCCGATAGTACGAGCGTTTGGAGCATGGTAAAGCGGCATCTCCATGATTAAGGCGCTTCTCTCTCCGCCAAAGACCAGCTTGTTTACAGCTATCCCCACAACTGCGAGAACTACCAGGTTCCCTCCCACCAGAGCAAGCGAGGCCCATATGGCCGAGCTTCCGAAGAAGGCGGGGGCTAGAAACGCAAGCACTGCCAGGCGCCCGCTGCAAGGTATAAACGGCGTGAGGAGAATGGTTAAAAGGCGCGCTCTTCGCTCTTCAATGATGCGGCTACCCAGCACTGCCGGAACATTGCAGCCAAAGCCAAGGATCAAAGGCATGCAAGACTTGCCATGTAACCCCATCCAGTGCATGTAGCGGTCAGTAACATAGGCTGCACGAGTCATGTAGCCCACGTCCTCCAGCAGACCTAGCGCAGCAAAAAAGACCACCAGGATGGGAAGAAAAGAAAGCACCGTTCCCGCACCGCCCACTACCCCGTCGGCCAGGACGCCACTCACCCAGCCAGGGGCCCAGCCTAGTAGCTCCCGCAATAGTCCAGCTAGTCGTCCCGTAATGAGCTCGCTGAGCGCCTCAGCGGCTGGTCCGGCCACAAAATAGGTAACTCCGAACAGCGCCGCCATAGCGGCGATAAGCATCACCAGTCCCCAAAAAGGATGCGTGGCCACGCGGTCAATACGGTCCGTGATAGCTGTGACCCCTCGGCGAGGCTGGACCACCGCCGCCCGCACCATGCGGCCAATCCAGTCATACCGGCCACCCGCGATGTCAAGAAACGCATCGTCGTGCCCGGCAAGTACAGCCTTTACTTGCGGCCAAATGTCTGGAGCAGCCTGCTGGACCATCTCCGCTACCTCGGTGTCACCCTCGAGCAGCTTCACAGCTGTCCAGTCAAGCGGATAACCCCAGGGCAACTTGCCTTCAAGGAGCTGGCGGATCTGTTCCAGCACAGGGCGGTGTTTCTCCCGCACCGCAGGACGGCTTGAGCGCGACAACTCCGGATGTTGAGCAAGATGCTCTATTGCTTCCATCAGCTCTACAAGCCCGCTGCCTTTGCTGGCCACCAGAGGTACCACTGGCACACCGAGAGCTGCCTGCAGGACTGGAGCCTCTACGTGAATGCCGTGGGCCTCGGCCACATCAATCATGTTAAGAGCCACCACCAGCGGAATGGGCATAAGCAGAAGTTCGGCCACCAGGTAGAGATTGCGTTCAAGCGCGGCCGCATTTACCACTGCGACGACCACGTCCGGACGCTCTTTCAGCAGGTAGTCGCGAGCAATTCGCTCTTCTTCTGAACCGGAGGTCAGACTGTAGGTCCCGGGAAGGTCAACTACCTCATACTCCCGGCCCCGAAAAACAAAACGGCCCGTCTTCTTCTCCACGGTTTTACCGGGCCAATTTCCGACATGCTGATTTAGCCCAGTGAGGGCGTTAAAGACAGTGCTTTTCCCCACATTTGGCTGGCCTGCCAGACCCACCCTGACTAGTTGCCCGGGGGCTCTCATCTTTAGTCCAGAGGCTCCACCACCACCCGGGCCGCCTGCCCCCGACCAAGAGCAAGCCGAACCCCATGAACTTCTACAATCAGGGGCCCGTGGCCGCGGTTCTGCAGCACCACCACCTCTGCACCCGGAGTCAGACCCAGAGACACCAAACGCTTGGCCAGCCCGGGAGCTCCGGGCAACTGCTTTACTACTCCGCGTGCGCAAGCGGGGAGGTCAGCAAGTGACGTCACGGCTGAACCTCCCGTTTCTTGCCCACCCCGTGCTTTTCGGCAAAAGCTACAAAGTGCTCTAGAACCTCGGGGTCCAAAACGTGCTCCATCTTGCAAGCGGCGCTTTCGGCCTTCTCCGCAGAGACGCCCAGTATGTCGGTAAGAAAGTCGCGAATGGCAGTGTGGCGTCGTTCTACTTCCAGCGCCAGATCAAGGCCTTTGTTTGTCAAGGTGACGTGACCGTAGCGAGCATGAGTGACAAGGCCCCGCGCCGAAAGACTCTTGAGAGCCCCGGTCACCGAGGGACGCGAAACCTGCAGCTGGTCGGCGATTTCGCTTACGCGCGCAACCCGGCACGTCCGTTCCAGTTGGAGGATAGCCTCAAGGTAATCCTCCATACTTGCGCTGAGTTGCTCGGTTTCTTCGTTACTCATGGCCCCTCCTGGCCACCTTCTTGCCTTGGCACTTTCAGCCGGCTTGCCACCAATTCCGTGGTAGCAGAAATAACAACCGATCGGCGCCTAAGTTAGGCAAACCTATTTTAGTACGGCGTGTCTAATAAAGCAAAGGAAGGCTATCTCACAGCAGGTTGCGAAAGGTCAGAGAGAGCAACTAGGAAGCAACTACAAAGAGGTCAGGCAGCAATCACAACGCGGTCGCGACCTTCGTTCTTTGCCCGATATAAGGCATCGTCAGCCGCCCGCACAAGCTCTTCCAAACTCTCACCCGCAGCAGTCGCCCCTCCTAGGCTGAGTGTTACAGAGATGCTCTCCCCCGAAGGGATTGCTACAAGCTGAGCTTTCATAGCTGTACGAATACGCTCAAGAAGCGAAGGTAGTTCGCCCCGCCCCACCCCCGGAAGCACCAACAAGAATTCCTCGCCGCCAATTCGGCCCAAAGCATCGTATGGCCTCACTGCTTCCTGAACCCGCGCCACAACAGTCTGCAAGACAGCATCTCCCGCTGCATGTCCATACCGGTCATTAACCGCCTTGAAATGGTCGATGTCCAAGATCGCAACGCTCAAAGGTTTCTGGTCACGTGTTGAACGCGCCAGCTCCTCTTCCAGACGGGCAAGGACAGCCCGCCTATTCATGACTTGGGTGAGGGGATCGGTCAGAGCCTGGCGCTCAAGCTCGCGCT
The DNA here is from genome assembly GCA_026415615.1 of Thermoleophilia bacterium. Lineage (GTDB taxonomy): Bacteria > Actinomycetota > Thermoleophilia > RBG-16-64-13 > RBG-16-64-13 > JAOAGT01. Next base: position 176,516 of record JAOAGT010000005.1, read on the forward strand.
GCATATCGAGCAATTTGGCGTTAAGCTCAGCAAATCGCCTTCCAACGAGCAGGCGGGCCCGGAGTTCGTCCGGGTCAAAAGGCTTTTGCACGTAGTCTGAGGCGCCGGCTTCAAGCCCGGTGGCAATGTCATGCTTGTCACCCCGCGAGGTCAGCAAAATGAGATACGGGGGATTTACCAAGTCCATGGCTCTAATCCGCCGGCAAATCTCAACACCATCAAGCCCTGGCATCATCCAATCAAGAACTGCAAGATCCGGTGCATCCGGGCCAGATAAGATCTGCCAAGCCTCTTCACCATCCGCCGCAGAGACTACTTCGTAACCCCAGCGTGAGAGAACGCGCTGCAAGAGTAAACGAGAAGCCGGGTCGTCATCCGCTACCAAAACTTTCATTGCCGCCCATCCTCACGCACTCGGCCACCCTAATTCCGGCTCTTTACAGCAGCCTGCCCTTCTTCTTGACCAACGCAAGCAGCTTGGCAAGTTCTTTCTGCAGTTGCCCCAGCAGGGCTCGCGTCTCGACACTGGAGACATCACCTTGGGCAGCCCTTTGTTCCAGCGCAGCGGCGACGCTCCGCAAACCCTGGGCTCCCACGCTAGCCGATGACCCCTTTAGAGCGTGGGCCTTTTCTCGAGCTATTCTCGCGTCTCCAGCGGCGAAACTCTGCAAGACTCCCTCTACCTGAGACTCAACGCTGGAAAGATATTCGTGCGCGATCTCCGCCGCCGCTTCACGATCGCCGTCAAACATGTCAAGCAGCACTTGTTCGTCAAAAATGGCCGTAGGATCTGAATCGATCTGTTCGGATTCGGGCTCACATTCAGGCAGGCTTGGGGCACGGTGTGTCGGTGCTTCCTGTGCGCCTACCGCTGATTCGGGGCCCTCCGGTTGAGAAACAGCTGGTATCCATCGGTTTATGACCTCTTGCAGCTCGGCCACCTTGATGGGCTTGGCCAGGTAGTCGTTCATGCCGGCAGCCAAACACTTCTCCCGGTCACCGGCCATTGCATGAGCCGTCAAAGCCACTATCACCGCCTGGCTGCTTTTTGCGTGCGACGACGGATCCCGAAGCAGACTTGTGACCTCAAGACCATCCAAGCCTGGCATCTGCACGTCCATGAGAATAAGGTCATAGTGATTCTCTTTGGCCATGGCGAGGGCTTGGGTCCCGTCCGAAGCAACATCGGCTACGTACCCGAGTCTCTCCAGAGCCTTTAGAGCTACTTTCTGGTTCACCGCGTTGTCTTCGGCCAGCAGAATGCGCGCCCGGCGTCGAGCTCGCTCGGCAAGGGTATGGCGAGTAATTATCCTCTCCTTGGCCCTCTGTTCAGGAGTGGCAGGCTGTTTTTGTAGGCGGCCTATGACCGCCGCCAAGCAGTCGTACAGGTGCGACTGCCTTACCGGCTTCACCAGATAAGCAGCGAAGCCTATCTTCTCCAAGCGGGCGGCGTCGCCTCGGGCTCCGACGGAGGTCATCATCACCAGTCCGGTGTTTGCCAGTTCGGGATCAGACTTGATCTGAACGGCCAATTGCTCACCGTCCATCTCCGGCATGCACATGTCGAGCACCGCCACCTGGTATGGATCACCCTCGCGCACCGCTTGTCGCAGGGCGGCTAACGCCTCCTTGCCGCTGGCTACTTCAGTATGGCGACAGCCCCAAGACTCAAACATGCCCGCCAGGACACGGCGGTTGGTTTCGCTGTCGTCCACCCCCAGCACGCGAACGCCCGCTAAGCTGGCCATTTCCAATTCCTCGGGCGCGCTGGTATCCGGAACACCTTTAGCCAAGGGCAAGGTAAACCAGAACGTCGAACCTTCGCCCACCCGGCTCTCCACTCCAATCTCGCCGCCCATGCCCTCCACTAACCCCTTGGCTATGGAGAGCCCTAGACCAGTGCCACCGTAGCGCCTAGTCGTGGAAACATCGGCCTGCACAAAAGGCTGGAACAATTGGTCGCGAATGTGCTCGGGAATGCCTATGCCTGTGTCTCTCACGATAAACTTGAGCCAAACCTTGTCCCGGTCTTCACGCTCGAGAAGCACGTGAACGTCTACCTCACCTTTCTCGGTAAACTTAATGGCGTTGCCGATCAAGTTGGTGAGAATCTGCCGCAACCGCCCAGGATCTCCTCTCAAGGCCGAAGGCACATCAGGCTCCACCAACATCGCCAGCTCCAGGCCTTTCTCGTGCGCCTTGATGGCAAGCAGAGCCATCATGTCTTCCAAAGTAAGGCGCAGGTCAAAGTCAATGTTTTCGAATTCGAGCTTCTTGGCCTCAATCTTGGAGAAGTCGAGAATGTCGCCAATAACGGTAAGTAGAGCCTCTGCACTTGACCTCACTGTCTCTGCGTAATCGCGCTGCTCCGGAGTAAGGTCTGTATCTAGGAGCAGGTCGATCATCCCGATGATGCCGTTCATCGGAGTCCGGATCTCGTGGCTCATGTTGGCCAGGAAAGCACTCTTAGCCTCATTGGCCGCTTGCGCTTCCAAGGCAAGCTGGTTTGCCCGCCTGATAGCATGCTCCAGCTCTCGGTTGGCGGCCTCAGCCTTTTCCTTGGCCTCTCGCAAAGCAGCTTCGTTCTTCTTGCGCTCAGTGATGTCCCGAGCCAAGACAAAGTTGTATTCCTTGCCCTCGTACTCAACAAAGTGAGCTGTGACCTCTACCGGGATGTCGCGCCCGTCCTTGGTACGGTGAGTGGTTTCGAAGTTCAGCGTGCCGTTGCGCTTGAGCTCATCCCAGTGATCCTGCCAAGGACGCGGCGCGTTGGGGTCGATCTGGTAGATGCTCATTCCGCGCATTTCTTCCCGGGTGTACCCGAGCTGCTTGCACGCACCCTCACTTGCATAGGTGAGGGTGCCATCCGAGCCTATCCAGAGAATTTGAGCATCGGCGTGATCCACGGAGTACTGCGTCAGCCGGAGCTTCTTTTCCAAACGCTTGCGCTCTGTAATGTCGCGGGCAAATTGGAAGCTGTACTCTTCCCCCTCAAACTCAACGTGGTTGGCTGTTACTTCCACCGGAATGTCGCGCCCATCTTTGGTGCGGTGAACCGTCTCGAAAGTGAGGGTCTTTTTCTCCCGCAGTAGCTGCCACCGCTTGGAAAGATCCTCAGGAAAGCCGGGATCGACAAGCCGCATGCTCTTGCCCTGAAGTTCGGCCACCGTGTAGCCCAGTTGCTCGCAAGTGGAGGCATTGGTTTCCACGATGCGGCCCTCGGCATCAAGCCAGAAAACCATGCCGCCCGAATGGTCAAGGGAGAACTGCGCCAGACGGAGTGACCTCTCCATCTTCTTGCGCTCGGTAATATCGCGAACGATGCAGAAGATGTATTTCTTGCCGCCGATGATGGCCCCGTTGTTGCTGAGCTCCACGGCTATATAGGAGCCGTCTTTGCGACGATGTCTGGTTTCAAAATGGTGACCCTGGCCTCCGGGACCCACCTCTTTCAACAAGGCAAGCAACTCTTCCTTGGTGTAGTCGGTGTTCCAGTCCCACAGATGAAGTTTGAGCACCTCTTCTAGCGAGTACCCAAGCTGGCGGGCGTATTCTTCATTTGCCTCTACCACCGCGCCAGTCTCGTCTAAGACGACAATGCCGTCCCTTGATTGCTCTACCAGGATGCGGCGGCGATCCATCTCCTCCTGGAGCCTGCGCTCTGTCTCTTTGCGCTCACTAATGTCGTAGGCAAAGATAAAAGCGTACTCTTCGCCCTCGTATTGCATGTAGTGAGCAGTCACTTCCACCGGGATCAGCCGACCATCCTTGGTGCGGTGGCTCGTTTCGACGTGGCGAATGCCCTCCGTTCTCAGCCTCGTCATGGGTACATCCCATGGGGTGGGCATAAACGGATCAATTTCGTAGATGCTCTTTCCTACAAGCTCCTGCTGCGTGTAACCCAGCTGCTTGCAGGTGGAATCACTGGCATAGGCAATGCGGCCGTCGGCCCCCACCCAAAAAAGCTGCAAAGCAGCGTGGTCAACCGAATACTGCGTGAGACGTAGCTCCTTCAAAACACGCTTGCGCTGGGTAATGTCACGGGCGATAGCGAGCAGATACTTACTGCCTTCGTGATCCAGCCAGCTGAGGCTGATCTCCGCCGCTATCGAGCGTCCGGAATAGTCACGCAATTCCGTTTCGGTGCGAATTCGTCCCTCGCGCTCAACCGTGGTCCAAATCTCACCCCACCGACGCGAAAGTTCGGGCAGAAACTGCTTGGCCTGGCTTTCTACCAGCTCCTCCCTTGGTCGCCCGAAGAACCGGCAGGCCGAGTCGTTAACAAAGACAAAGCGGCCTTCACGGTCAAGCCAGAATATGTAGTCCCCTGCGCGGTCCATGGCCACACGCGCAAGTTTGCTTGCCTGCATCCGGGATTTCTGCTCGGTTATGTCGCGGACCAAGAGGAAGTAGCCTCGTTCGTCTCCCAACTGAACCGGGAGAACGGTGCGTTCAAGGAAGCGCTGCTGTTGGTTCTCGTCAAGGCGCGCCACCTCTCGACGCACCGACTCCCCTTTGTGCATGGCCCGCTCAGCGTCTTCTGTTAGCCCCTCTCCCCAGATTTCGGGGGCAGCAAGGCGAGTCAACAACTCCTGGGGACTGGCTGAGTGTACGGCTTCGCCGTGATCTACTCCCGCAACCACGGCAGCCGTTGGGTTAGCCCAGAGGGGAACTCCGTCGGACGAAAATAGGACTGCGGCATGGCGTAGATGATCCAACAGAGCCTTTCCCAGTTCGCTAAGCACTTGTGTGTCACCCAGTTGTGCCATCTTGCTCGTTCCCCCGCTGAGGTCGCCATTTTTCCGCATTCAGACCAGCGTGTAAATATTGGATCGGCAAGAAAATGCCGATGCTCAAGCGCCAGACTGCGAGACCGGCTGCAAGACCGGCTGTGAGCCCGAAGGACTCTCTTGGATGAACCCCAGGCCTACTGCTCCCGGGCCAATATACGTGCCTATGACCGAGCCGACGATGGAGCAAGGCCGAAGATGAATCCGGCGGTCCGAGACTTCTAGCAACAGCTGCTCCAGTCTTTCCATAACCGGCTCGTTCAGGCCGTGGGACAGATTGGCGTAGATCTCTCCTCCCGGACTTGTGCGTTCGAGGAGACAATCGCGCATAGCTTCAAGCGCCTGCCGTAGGCCGCGAGTCTTCCTGTAAACGTCGGCCACGCCGTCCCTTATTTCTAGAACAGGCTTGATGTTAAGAAGGGTGCCCACCAGGTGGGCTGCTCGCCCTATGCGACCGCCCTTGTATAGATAATCAAGCGTGGTGGGCAGGAAAATAAAAGTCTTATGCCTATCGAAATAATCAAGGTAGGCTTCAAATTCTTCTTCGGAGACTCCCCGATCAATCCGCTCCACCATCCGATCGACGAGTAGAGCGATGCCGCCGGTGGCAAGCCGAGAGTCAACCACTTTGACGCCGTCTATTTGCGCAGCCGCCGCCCGGGCGGCTTCACAGGTGCCGCTAAACTCGGCGCTAAGATGCACTGAATACACCCGTTCATACCGCTCGCGCAGCTTCTGGTAAGTCTCAATCCACACGCCGGGCGGCGGCTGCGAGGTTGTGGGCAACTTGGGAAAAGCGGCCAGTTTGCGGTAGAACTCTTCAGGCTTAAGTTCCACCCAGTCTAGGTAGCACTCATCCCCAAAGCAAACGGTGAGGGGGACAAGGGTCACATTGGGGTCCTCGACCAGATGCTTAGGAAGATCAGCCGTCGAGTCCACCACCAGGGCCGTGGTTGTGCGGTCGATGCGCATGGGAGTCTTGTCCTAGCGGTTGTGTGGGGGCGCGCGTGGCTGGCCCCTGGCCAACCACGCGCGCCCCTTTCTCTACCCTTCCTGAGCGGACTGCTTTTCGCTTTCTTTTTTCTCGGGGGGAGCGGTAACCACAGTCACAGGCACTCTGGCATGAGCAACTACCTGGCGAGCAATGGAGCCCAGCAGCATCTCGCGGAAGGTGCCGTGACCACGCCGGCCAACCACGATGAGCTCAGCATCCTTAGAGTTGTCAAGGATGACTTTGCCCGCTTGACCCTCGGCCACCACCTGCTCCACCTCAAGCTCGGGAGCCTTCTCGCGCGCGTACCGAGCGGCCTCCTCAGCCACTCGTATGGCGTTCTCCCTAAACTCCTCATAGAACTCCTTGCCCGCCACTACACTTGCAAGCACCGAGGGAGGAATCTCCCATGCGCTTACCAGCCGCAGTTTGGAACCACGCAGCAACGCTTCTTGGATGGCATAGTCAAGCGCAATAGCCGACCCTGCAGACCCATCCACCGCAACCACGATCACTCCCATGGTCCCTCCCTTCCGTTACCAGACCGCCTGCAGAGATGAGAACTTTCCCAAAATTACTATCCACCTGCATCTATTCCTTGGCCACCACTTACAGCTACTGCTTAGCCACAAAATTCGCCACCAGGTCTCCCACAGCGTCAGTGCCCATGCCCATCTTACCGGCAGAGAGAGACTCCATCTTGCTGATGGCATGAATGATGCCCTGCTCTACCCACTGCGCCGCCTGCTTCTCACCAAGAAAATCAAGCATCATTTGCACAGCCCCAATGGCAGCCAGCGGATTTATCACATTTTGCCCCGTGTACTTGGGAGCTGAGCCACCAATAGGCTCAAACATTCCGATCTTTCCTGGGTGGATATTGCCCCCAGCAGCAACACCCATACCGCCTTGGATCATGGCCCCCAGGTCAGTGATGATGTCCCCAAACATGTTGTCGGTCACAATGACATCAAACCACTCGGGATTCTTGACAAACCACATGCAGGTCGCATCAACGTGAGCATACTCACGCTTGATGTCGGGATAGTCCGCGTCGCCTACTTCGTTAAACGTGCGCCACCAAAGATCCCAGGCGTAGGTGAGAACGTTGGTCTTTCCCACCAAAGTGACCTGCTTCCGCCGGTCGGGCCTACGAGCGTATTCAAAGGCGTAGCGGATGCAGCGTTCCACCCCTTTGCGCGTGTTTATGCTCTCCTGCACGGCAATCTCGTCGGGAGTACCCTTTTTAAGAAAGCCACCTGAGGAGGCGTAAAGACCCTCGGTGTTTTCGCGTACAACAACAAAGTCAATCTCGCTTGGCCCCTTGTCTTTGATGGGTGTTTCGACCCCAGGGAGCAACTTGACTGGGCGAAGATTGATGTAGAGATCAAGGGCAAAGCGAAGTTTCAGCAAGATGCCAAGCTCAAGTATCCCCGGCTTTACATCTGGGTGACCGATGGCGCCCAAGAAAATGGCGTCGTGAGAAGCCAGTTCGGAAATAGCCGAATCCGGCAAGGTCTCGCCCGTGCGCAAGTAGCGCTCCCCGCCAAAATCGTAGTAGGTAAACTCGCAGGTAAAGCCCGCCCGGCTAGCGGCTGCCTGAAGCACCTTTATTCCTTCCCGGACCACCTCCGGCCCGGTACCATCACCAGGAATTACCGCTATGTTGTAAGTCACTCTTTTTTCCTTTCTCCACTTGCTATACGTAGAACCTTCTTATACTTAATACCCTTGCCTGCACGCAAGTAGCCAGCTTGCAAGTATCCAGCGCGCAAGTAGCCTACCCGGCTGCAAGCCGCTTCTTCAGATAGGGAAGCAGCCCACCAGCTTGCACCAGTTCCTGCATAAACGGCGGAAGCGGCTGCGCTTGGAACTTGGCCCCTGTCGTTAGGTTGACAATCTCCCCAGTGGAGAGATCAACAGTAAGCTCGTCGCCTTGGCGTATGCCGTCTACCGCCTCAGGAGCCACCAGAATGGGCAACCCAGTATTAAATGCGTTTCGATAAAAGATACGAGCAAAGCTCTTGGCTATCACCACCGAGACGCCTGCTCCCTTAAGAGCCAAAGGAGCGTGCTCCCGAGAAGACCCACAACCAAAGTTCTCTTGCGCCACTACGATGTCGCCCGGCTTAACCTTGCTCGCAAAAGTGGGATCGGCGTCCTCCATCACGTGCTGGGCAAGCTCCTCGGCAGTCTTCATGTTTAGGTAGCGCGCAGGGATGATGAGATCTGTGTCAATATCGCGGCCAAAAGTCCAGGCCCGTCCACGCAGCAATGTCATGGCAGCCTCCTTCCGCCCACCTGATCGGGGGTAGCGATGTGCCCAGCTACTGCACTTGCCGCAGCTACATACGGGCCAGCCAGATATACCTCGGACTTAGGATGGCCCATACGACCCACAAAGTTGCGGTTGGTGGTAGCCACCGCTCGCTCGCCTTCGGCCAAGACCCCCATGTGCCCGCCCAGACACGGCCCGCATGTGGGCGCCGACACCACCGCCTCCGCCTCGATGAACACGTCCAGCAGTCCTTCCTCCAAGGCCTGCTTGTACACAGCCTGAGTAGCGGGGATCACGATACAGCGCACATCCTTGTGTACTTTGCGGCCACGGAGAATCTCCGCTGCCTGTCTTAGATCCTCGATCCGGCCGTTGGTGCAGCTGCCGATCACTACCTGGTCGATCTTTATGGAGTTTAGTTCCTCCGCAGGCTGAGTGTTCGATGGAAGATGCGGTTTAGCCACCATGAGCGGAATCTCCTCCGCCCGCCAGCGGTACGTCTTTTCGTACCAGGCGTCGGAATCGGAATAGTAGTACCGGAGAGAACGACGGAAGCGCCCCTCGACATAGGCTTTGGTGATTTCATCGGGAGCAATGATTCCGCTTTTGCCTCCCGCCTCAATGGCCATGTTGCAAATGGTGAAGCGAGAGTCCATGGAAAGGCTATGAATGGCTGAGCCATCAAACTCCATAGCCTTATAGAGAGCGCCGTCTACCCCAATTTGTCCGATGATAAAGAGAATGATGTCCTTGCCGGTCACGTAGGGACCAAGTTCTCCGTCTATGTGGAAAAGGTGCGTTTCCGGGACGCGGAACCACGCTTCGCCGGTGGCCATGGCTCCCGCCAAATCGGTTGACCCCACGCCGGTGGCAAAAGCACCCAAAGCCCCATAGGTGCAGGTGTGGGAATCGGCCCCCAACACCACATCGCCAGGCCCTACCAATCCTTGTTCAGGAAGAAAAGCATGCTCTATACCCACGCGGCCCACGTCGTAGAAATGCACGATGCCGTGCTTACGGGCGAACTCCCGCATCTGCTTCACCAGGCCGGCAGACTTGATGTCCTTGTTCGGAGTGAAGTGATCGGGGATAAGTGCGATCCGCTCCGGATCAAACACTTTGTCAAAGCCAGCCTTCTCAAATTCGTCTATGGCCACGCCGGTAGTGACGTCGTTACCCAGACAAAGATCGAGCTTGGCCATGATGAGATCCCCGGGGGCCACTTGGTCTTTGCCTGCCGCCCGAGCGAGGATCTTTTCTGTCATGGTCATACCCATGCTCTATTAACCCCCGTCAGTTGGTCGTTTGTGTAACAGTTGCGGGCGCCGGCCATGCG
>JAOAGT010000005.1:185920-308442 GCA_026415615.1 Thermoleophilia bacterium
AGATGTGTATAAGAGACAGATGCGGGCCGGCGCCCGCCAGACCAGTCATTCTATTCTATTTAAGGCCGCATGCGCAAACTCGCGTGTTACCATGGCCTGACACTGCCCACCGTGGCCAGCCGGCCCTGACGAAAGCTGGAACACAAATGGCGGCTAAAAAAGCGATACGTCTTCCTATTGCCATAGCCGCCGCGCTCGTGGTGGTAGCCGGGTTGCTCTTTCTCGGCGCCAATCTTCTTATTCCCTTGGCCGCGCGCAAGCACATCGTGTCTGATCTTAGCCAGGCCCCGGAGGCACAGTGCGCCATCGTGCTGGGAGCCAAGGTTTACCCCGACGGCACCCCTGCGCCCATGTTGGCAGACCGCCTCGAAACTGGCATAAAGCTGTACGAGATAGGCAAGGTCAAGAAACTGCTCCTCTCCGGAGACCATGGCCAGGCTACCTATGACGAGGTAAACGTCATGCTGGAATACGTGCTTGCCCGGGGAGTGCCTTCCGAAGACGTGTTCACCGATCATGCAGGCTTTGACACCTACGACACCATGTACAGGGCCCGCGACGTTTTCCAGGTCCGCACAGCCCTGGTGGTCACCCAAGCATTTCACCTCCCGAGAGCGGTCTACACCGCTCGCACCTTGGGACTTGAGGCTACAGGCGTAGCGGCAGACATTCAGCCCTACACAGATGAGCTGCAGAACCGGGCGCGCGAGTGGCTGGCCAGAGTAAAGGCTGCCCTGGAGCTCCACATTACTCATCCCAAGCCCAAGTATCTTGGATCGCCAATCCCCATCGAGGGAGACGGACGATCCACAAGGCGCTAGAACCGCGAACAACAGCATCACAACCGAAGAGTGTAGTCTTATACTCTGTTACTTGTGAACAAACGTGCAAAGATTACCGAGTGAGTATGCATTCCCCGGTAGACGCTCCACCGGACGCCAACGGCTCCCCAGATCAAGAGACGGCCAGTCTCAGGCAGACAGAGAATAGACCACCCAGCCTGCGCAGACGCGGATGGGTACGGTGGATTGCAAATCTGCTTATTGCCGCTGGGGTGGTAGTTATCCCCTTGTACTACGGCGGATCGTGCGCATACACATGGCTGCAACAGCGGGGCCTATTTGGGGACATGGCCAAGACCAACCCGCAGGTGACATTGGATGTGGCCTCGTACATCGCGTCGCTCGCTGTGCGCACAACCGACGGGGCCCCTGGTCTCACTGCTACCTCCCTTGATTCAAGCGGCCCTCCCCCAACGGACACAACCACCACAACCGTAACAGACAGGTTCGCCGAACTGTTGGAGCTGAGGAAACGAGCCAACGCTTACAGAGCCACAGTGCGCCCTGGCCAAGCCATCGGCAGACTTGTCATCCCAGCTATTGATCTAGACGTAGTGATGGTCGAAGGTACCGGAAAGAGCAACCTAAAAGAAGGTCCTGGTCATTGGCCAGAGACGCCCTTCCCCGGTCAGGGCGGCAATTTTGTCGTCTCCGGTCATCGCACAACCTACGGAGCCCCGTTTCGCCACCTGGACAAACTCAAGCCAGGAGATCGAATCTACGCAGTTCTGCCTTATGTCCTGGCTTCATACGAGGTAATGGACGTAATCATCGTCTACCCAGATGAAGTCGAAACGGTTGCCCAGCGGGGGAGAGAGCAGATCTCCCTTGCTGCTTGTCACCCGCTCTACAGTGCAAGACAGCGCATCGTTGTCCGCGGAGATCTAGTGGATTTTGTTCTCCTTAAGTGAGTGAGGAGCTCTGCTTGAGCAAAGGAGGAGAAATTGGCCCGTCACGTTGTAGACGGATTAGACTGCTGGCAGCGGCCGCAAATATGCTTCTCGACAAAGCCAGCTAGAGTGCGAGCGGTCGCGGCCCCCGGCAACCTCTCCCTCATTCTGATGTAGCCGTAGCCGGACTTGGGACGGTCGCGCACGAAGCCAAAAGTAACGATGGAGCCCTGTGCAGCCATTTCGGCTCCGTCAACCAGGACACGCAAGAAAGCGTCGGTATCAGTCATCAGATGGTCAACGGGCGTTGCCAGAGAGTCTACGTGACCTCACCAGAGACCGCAGGTTACCTGAATCTGGTTTGCGATCTCCTTGATTCGTGAACCATAGTTAGCTCCCGGAGCCCACTTTCCGCTGAGATCGGTAACTGTCCGCACGTTGCCCTTGTGTACTGCGCCTGTTTGCTTGTCCTCAAAGTGGCGAGGATCACCCGGCTCAGCTATCGGCCCATCAGTCGGCTGAGTAACAAGCTTGCAGTAGGGGTCGGAAAGATGTTCGGGATACAAGTACCAGGCCAAGTGTGCATACTGCGCGATGACCCCGAGCTCTGCAGTAGCAAATGAGTTGCCCGGCACTCCGTTTCCCACTGCGCCGATACCGGCCATATTGTTCTGCTCCGGCGCTACGTCTCCGCCGTATTGACCATAGCCGGTCTCATGAATCATCTGCGCCCAAGCCATGTCAGCGCGAATGCCAAAACGTTTACCGTAGATAACATACAGCTTGGCTAGCTGTTCCAAGGGGATACTGAATTTGCCGTCATTTCCGCCCGTCTTTGCTCGGAAAAAGCGCACCAAGTCAGTCGAATCACCCAGGAAACGCCCGTTGAGACCCGACGTGTCCGTGCCCATCACGTTAAAGAGCAAGGCTGCCGCCTGAGCCCGAGTCGCCTTGCCCCAGGGCGAAATCGACTTAAGCGTCTTTCCTGGTGGAGCAAATTCTCTAAGCAGCCCGTTGTATTGAGCCACACGAGCCACGATGGAGTGGGTGTCATCGAACCTGCCCCAGGCGGACTTGTAGGTATCGGGGGGCACATACAGGGGCCGGTCGCAAGCCCGCGCCCCCATGGTTATTAGCTGAGCAACAGTTATGGCAGCATCCGGCTTAAAGAGCATGCGGCCGTCCTTAGCAGGCACCCCGGTAACTATCTTTTCCCGCGCTGCCGCCGCCACGTAGTTGTCTGGGTAAAGCTCAAGATCAGAGCTTTTCTTCACGTCGGGAAATGGACAAACGTCGTCTTCGCTTACCGCAATGCGCATAGCCAGGATGACCATCTTGGCAAACTGTTGTCGGGTCACGGGAGCATCGGGCCGGAAGGTTCCATCGCTGTAGCCTTTTACGATGCCAAGCAGAGCCAAGGTCTCAATTTGCATGTGGTAGGGATGATTCTCGGGCACGTCGCTAAAGCTGACGGCCTGTGCCTGGCCGCTCGATAGCCCAAGAACAATAATCGCTGCGGCTGACAAACAGACCGCAGTCACCAAGTGCCGTTTCATGGCGCGCAAGCATACCAGCATAACTGACCTCTGTGAAATCGAGACCATTCGCAATCCTTACCTTGGTTTTTGCGAGCCGTGGTAGGTCTCTTGCCCTATACTTTGTTTCTGCGTAACCAAAGCTTTGCCTGCAAACAGCACTAGAGGGAGCAACGGATGCCGCAAGGCCGCATTAGGGCAATAACCTTTGACCTGTGGAATACCATCTACTCCGCGGACGATGGTTCCCTTGATCCTGTGCGGCCGCGGCGACGAGAGGCCATGCGCAGGCTACTGGCCAGCGTTGGGGTAAAGCCTTCCCCGGAGCAGCTTCAAGAAGCCTACAGCGCAAGCTTTCGCGCCTACCTAGCAGCCTGGGAGGCGGGTAAACATTATGGGGCTAAAGATCAAGTTTATTTTTTTCTTCGGTGGTTTGGCGTAGACGAGCAGAGCCTGCCCCACGAGACAGTGGAAGATACTGCGCGGCAGATCGAAGAAGCCGGGTACGCCGCCAATCTCAAACTGCTCCCTGGGCTTCGAGAAACAGTGCAAGAACTTGCCGCCTCGGGCTATCGTCTGGGAGTGATCTCCGACACCAGCCTTACGCCAGGCCGCGTACTGCGGCACTTCCTCGAAAAAGATGGAATCCTTGGCTGCTTCACTGCCCTTAGCTTTTCAGACGAAATTGGTTACCCAAAGCCAGACCGACGCATCTTTGTGCGCACGCTCGAAGAGTTGGGAGCAACGCCTGACGAGGCTGCACATGTAGGAGACACTCCTCGCACAGACATCGCCGGCGCCAAGGCCTTGGGTATAGTGGCCATACGGTGTGCCGCCGCCCTAGACCAGACTGACCCGCCACCAGCCGATCACGTCATTTACGACCACCGCGAAATACTCCAGATTTTGGAGAAACTGACCTGACCCTGGGCTCGGGAACCAAGGCCAGCATCATAAGTCCAGCCAGCACCGCCCCTCCGGCTCCTACCCAGAAAGGAGCAGCAGCAGAAACGTGATCATAAAGCAATCCGGCAATCACGCTGGCTGGCAAAGCCGTAAGTCCCACTACCATGTGAAAGGCGCCAAAGGCCGTCCCCTTGTGTTCCTCTGCGGCAAGCTCCGCCAAAAACGCTCGGCTGTTGCCGTCCGCTACGCCCATGTATAGACCGTAGAGAGCAAAAACACCCCATGCCGCCGCCTGCGATCCGGCAACAGCCATCCAAGCATAGGCGCCAGCAAATAAAGCAAAGCCAAGCAGGGCCACCCGCCGTCTGCCGATCCGGTCCGCCAACAGCCCCGCCGGAATAGAGAAAGCCGCGTAGACCAAGTTAAAAACCAGATAGAGGACAGGGATCATAGCGGTAGCCACGCCGAGGTCGCGACCACGAAGGATGAGGAAGGCGTCCGAGGAGTTGCCCAAAGAGAAAATCCCCATCACCACAAGGTACGCGAGTAGGAACCGGGGCAGGCGGCGGCCGCGGGCCGGAGCTGGGCTGCTGTTCTCCGCGCCCGCGGCCGCCGCCACCACAGGCATCTCAGTAGCCCCTGTGGTCGCAACCGCCCCAGCGCGCTTTCTCCGCTCCCTGATAAACAGCGCAATTACCGTGACACAAAGCACCCCAGGAATGAGAGATATCCAGAACACCGTGCGGTATCCCTCGGGCCGCACTGCCAGGACCAAGAAGGCTATGCCCGGTCCAACCACGGCGCCAAATTGGTCCATGGCGCGGTGAAACCCAAACGAGCGCCCCAGTTCATGCTTCTCACACGAGTCCGCCACAATAGCGTCGCGCGGTGCGGTGCGCACCCCTTTACCAAAGCGATCCACGAAGCGCGCTCCCAGCACCATGCCCCAGCTCCCGGCCAAGGCAAGTAGCGGTCGACTAAGGGTGGAAACGCCATAACCAAAAATCATGAGCGGCTTTCGGCGGCCCAGCTTGTCGCTCAGCCAACCGGCAAACATCTTAAGCAGACTCGCAGTAGTTTCGGCTATCCCCTCAATTACGCCGATCAGCGACTTGTTTACGCCCAACACCGAGGACAAGAACACCGGAACCAGCGAGTACACCATTTCTGTGCTTACGTCCATAAGAAAAGAGGCCACACCCGCGAAAAAGACGTTGGGATCTAGGCCCCATATCTTGCGACGGTTAGTTATCTCGTGGTTCGCGGCTGAGCTCATGTAAGTGGCCGTGTAGTCCTAGAACGCTCCAGCTCCCGAGTCCAGGCGCCTCCCACAGGTACGCCAAGCTCTTTTAGTCTCGCCAGCGCCCGTTCCCTCACATCCACACCTAAAGTCCATGCATCCGGGGGAGTGGCGGCCCAGGCCACAAGGCGAACGGAGATGCCGAAATCGTCGGCGTCTATAACCTGGACGACAGGCTCCGGCTCGGCCGTAAAGAGCGGATGGCGCTGAGCCTCTTCCAAGAGCACAGACCGTACCACCTCTATATCGGCGGAATAGTCAAGACGCAACACGACGATGGCAGGCATGCGTGGATCCACGAGTGTGTGATTACGGATGACTTGGTCAGAAAGAACCTTGTTGGGAATTACCAGCCGGCGATTGTCCCAAGTGCAAATGACGCTGTAGAAAAGACCTATTGACTCTACTGTGCCAAATTCCCCGTCTATGGTGATCCGGTCCCCTAGTCGTATCGGCTGTGCAAAAGCGATTATGACCCCGGAGATGAGATTGGCCATAGTCGCCTGGGCAGCAAAACCCAAAGCCACTCCAGCCACACCCGCGGAGGCAAAAATCCCCACCGCCACCCGCTTAAGAGCAGCCACATCCATGATCCAGAACACAAGGCCGATGGCAAGAAAGAAAAGGACCACCGCAGACAATCTCTGAATCATGCGAAAGCGGGTCTCAGCGCCGGGATCGGTCTCAGCGAGGCGGCGCCGAGTCGAGAAACGGTCTATCAAATGCCGAAGGCCACGGTAGATGAGCCATGCGGCTGCCAGTACAACAACGGAGACCCCGGCATTTATGAAATGCTGCTGGTTTGCCTCCCAAAAACTCATGGCATCCACTATAGCGCGCAAGCACCAAACACTGGGGTTGTGGGCGCCCATAAACGGGTATCATTTGGCACGGTGGAGAATCTGGGTAGCCGTGGACCGGCGGCCTATCCGTAATACGGCGAGCCAGCCGCAAACCGGCAAGGTACCCGCAAACCGCCAAGCGCCGAAGCCCTAGGCACTGGCGAGCGAGGTTCAAGCAGTGAGCGACCCAAACATCAAGAAGAGCACATCCGTAGCGAGGCGCCCGGTTTTCCTGGTCCACAAACACGCCGCCACCACGCTTCACTACGACTTTCGCCTTGAAGTAAATGGTGTTCTCAAATCCTGGGCAGTCCCGAAAGGCCCATCCCTCGACCCCAGAGATAAGCGCCTTGCCGTGATGACCGAGGATCACCCCATGGAGGTGGCCGACTTCGAAGGGGTAATCCCCGAGGGCGAGTACGGAGCGGGGACGGTTATGCTCTGGGATCGTGGCTGGTGGGAGCCGCTGGAAGAAGAGGCTGAGCAGGCCCTGGCCAAGGGCAGTCTAAAGTTCATCCTCCATGGGCAGAAACTTTCCGGAAGCTGGGCTTTAGTGCAGATGAAGAACCGGGGCCCAAACAACTGGTTGCTGATGAAGCACAACGACGACTACGCCCGGCCCGGCAGCAGCATTGTCGATGAGGCTCCTAACTCCGTGGCGACCGGCCGCACACTCGAAGAAATTGCCGCAGCCGACCCGCATAACTCTTGACACCCAGGTTTTTCGCCTGGGAGAAAAGGAGGTCAAACTTACCCACCTTGACCGCGTTTATTACCCTGCGTCCGGCTATACCAAGGCAGACGTCCTCGACTATTACTTGGCTGTCTCCCCCTATCTCCTACCCCACCTCCGCGGCCGCCCCCTTACTCTTGAGCGCTGGCCCGAGGGACTAGAAGATGGGTCATTCTTCCAAAAGGACGCCTCCGAGTATTTCCCTGAGTGGCTTCGCACGTTTCCCGTTAAGCGCAAAGACAACAAGAAGATCATCCACTATCCCCTGGTGGAAGATGCAGCCGATCTCCTTTACCTCGTGAATCTTGGCACGCTCACCTTCCACAGCCAAATGGCCCGTGTCGACAGTCCCAGCCATCCTGACCACATGGTGCTAGACATCGATCCTCCGGAGCTGTCGTCCGCTGAGAGCTCCAAACTTGCGCCCTTTCAGAAAGCCGCCCAAGTGGCTTTCTTGCTAAGAGAAGAACTAGACCAGGCTGGTTACCACCCACTCGTTAAGACTTCTGGTAAACGAGGCGTCCATTTGGCCTTTCCCTTGTCAGGAGATCTTGACTACGAAGATGCCCGCGGTCAGTTAAGAAGCCTTTTTGAGAAGCTCGAAAACAAATACCCCAATTTGCTTACTACTCAAATCCGTAAAAACAAACGAGGGGGTCGCGTGTACCTAGACGCTCTGCGGATGGCGCAGGGAGCGACAATAGTTCCCCCATATGTAGCCCGAGCTACCCCTGAGGCTACCGTGTCCATGCCCGTAACCTGGGACGAGCTGGCTTCTCTGGCGGACGGACGGGCGTTCACCATCAGGACAGCACTTCCGCGACTAGAAAGAACTGGCGACCTTTGGGAGGTGCTCACATGACGGTTGTTGTTGTGGGAGCCACAGGCTTTATCGGCAGCGCGATTACTTGCCATCTTCTTCAGGCTGGGTTTAGGGTACACGCGCTAACCCGCTCAAGCGCCAAGGCGAAGGCCAGGTTTGCCGAGTTGGGGACCGGCCAGCAAGCTTTGGCCGAGGGCCGGCTCACCTTTGCTGAGGCCGACGTCACCCGACCAGACACGCTAGTTGACGCCCTAGGGGCCGCGGCCACGGCGACAGGGGAACCGCGGGGGCTTCAGGCTGTGATACAAGCCTCCCAGTTTGAGGGCGCGCCCGTGGAGAATCCCCGCCGCGGTCTGACCTATGCCGCAGTGGACTACGGGGGCACGGTCAACCTCCTTGGCGCCCTCACCCAACTATATGGCGTGCCCACTGCTAGTCTAGGCGAAACTCGCTTCCCCCAAGACGCTCCCCGGTTTTTCTACCTAAGCGGCATAACCGTTTCCGAAGAGGCCAATGAGCCGTGGAACCAGGCAAAGTGGCAAGCAGAAAAGGCCATCCGGCAGAGTGGTCTGATGTGGACAATTGTCCGGTGTTGCTGGGCGTATGGCCCGGAAGACCGGGCTCTTAACCGCCTCTTGAGCTTTGCGGACCGGCTTCCCTTCTTGCCGGTGTTTGGCTCGGGGAATCAGCCCCTCACTCCAGTGTTTGTGGAGGATGTCGGCCGCTTTTTTGCGCTGCTGGCGGCCAAGCCTCACCAGGGCCGCGATACCACCTTTGGTCTTGGCGGACCTGACCTGGTAACCATGAACGACTTTCTCCGCTTGGCTCTTAAGGCCAAGGGCAAGAAGCGCCCCCTCCTGCACATTCCTGCAAGCCTGGGCAAGCTAGCCGGATCCATGGTGCAGTATCTGCCGGGTCGGCCGCTGACTCCCGCTGCTGTGGAGTTCATGCTGCAGGGCGGAGCAGTAACAAGTGACGACCGGAAGCTGCTTGCCGAACGCTACCCAGAATTCACGCCCACTCGTCTAGAGGACGGCCTACACTACCTCCGGAAAAGATTTTCCTAAAAGCAGTACAAGAGCATTGTTACCCCAGCGCTTCAAATAGTGCGGTGGACAAGTACCTCTCCGCCGCATCAGGCAGGATTACCACTATGGTTTTGCCGGCAAAGTCGGGGAGGCGGGCGAGGCGCGCGGCGGCTGCCGCCGCCGCGCCGCTTGAAATCCCACACAAGATCCCTTCCTCCCGAGCCAGTCGCCTGGCCATCTCGATAGCCTCTTCGTCTTCGACAGTCTCCACCCGGTCCACGAGGCTAAGGTCTAAATTGGCTGGAATGAACCCCGCCCCTATACCTTGAATGCCGTGGCGTCCAGGTACCGGCTCCTTACCTGCCAACGTCTGGGAAATAACCGGACTGCCCGCCGGTTCCACGGCTACCGAATAAAGAGGCTGGCCTTTTACCCGCTCAAAGAAGCGGGAGATGCCGGTAAGAGTGCCGCCAGTCCCTACGCCCGCTACGAGCACATCCACCTGGCCATCCGTGTCCGCCCAAATCTCAGGCCCCGTGGTGGTCTCGTGGATAGCGGGGTTGGCTGGGTTGTTGAACTGATCCGGCTGGTACCACCGCTCGGGATCCTCGGCAACCAGCTCTTGGGCTCGCCGTACGGCTCCAGCCATTCCTTCCGCCGCAGGGGTAAGCAAGAGATCCGCCCCCAAAAAGCTAAGCACCTTGCGGCGCTCAAGACTCATGCTTTCGGGCATAACCAAAGTCAGGGAGTAACCCCGGGCCGCGCACACATAGGCAAGAGCGATCCCCGTGTTCCCGCTGGTTGGCTCGATGATTCGGGTATGAGGTTTGATGAACCCCCTCTTTTCCGCCTCCCAAATCATGGCCGCTCCCACCCGGCACTTAACGGAGTAGGAGGGGTTTCGTCCTTCGATCTTGGCCAGGACCTGAGCCGCGCCTGGCTCAACCACCCGGTTTAAGCGCACAAGCGGCGTGCGCCCGATCGACAAAGAGTTGTCAGCAAAAATAGCGGCCATTTTCTTCGCCTCCCTGCCCTAAACGCCCCTAGGCTCGCCGTGACACCCCTCGGCTCTCCCCCTCTACGCTCTTTGCGCGGCTAGTAGTGCCTGATCAAGGTCAGCAATGATGTCTTTCACGTCTTCCAGCCCCACCGAAATGCGCACCAAACCGGGAGTCACACCCGCCTTAAGCTGCTCTTCGGGAGTAAGCTGCTGGTGAGTAGTGCTGGCTGGATGGATTACCAAGGTCCGCGCGTCAAGGATGTTTGCGACGTGCGAGGCAAGTTTCACCGAGTTGATAAAACGCTTGCCCGCCTCCACTCCTCCGCGAATCTCAAAGCCAAAGACCGCTCCCGGCCCATACGGGAAGTAGCGGCGCGCGCGCTCGTAGTCCGGATGTCCGGGCAGCCCAGCATAGTCCACCGAAAGCACCGCCGGGTGCGAGCGCAAAAAGCGCGCCACCTCCAAAGCGTTGGCGGCGTGCTGACGAGCGCGAAGTGGCAGAGTCTCAAGACCTTGAATAAACAGCCAGGCATTAAACGGCGATAGCGCCGCCCCCAGGTCCCTTAGCAACCCAAGCCTTACCTTGTTTAGATAGGCAAACCCCGGTAACACCGCTCTCTCGTGCTTTCCAAAGGTCTCCCAAAAATCCACGCCGTGGTAGGCTGGGTCAGGCCCGCAAATTTCTGGGTACTTGCCAGCCACAGACCAATCAAAGTCCCCTTTGTCGACAATCGCTCCCCCGATGGCCGTGCCATGTCCCCCGATTATCTTGGTAAGCGAGTAGACCACGACATCGGCTCCGTGCTGCATGGGGTCAAATAGCGGCGGCGGAGTCATCGTGTTATCTACGACAAACGGGAGGTTGTGCCTGTGAGCAACCTCAGCAATAGCCTCAAGATCGTCCACATTTCCCTTGGGATTGCCGATGGCCTCGGTGTAAACAAGGCGAGTGTTTTCGTCGATGGCGCGGGCAAAGTTTTCCGGATCGCGAGAATCGACAAAGCGGGCTTCAATACCAAAACGTTTGAGAGTATGGCTGAACAGAGTGTGTGTGCCGCCGTATAGCTTGTCGCCGCTAACAAAGTTCTGGCCGCAACAAGTAATGGCGGCGATGGCATAAAAGATTGCTGCCTGTCCTGAGGCTACCGCTACCGCTCCCGCTGCCCCGTGGAGAGCCGCCAGACGCTTCTCTAGCACCTCCGTAGTGGGGTTGGAAAGCCGCGTGTAGATGTTACCCGCTTCCCTGAGCGAGAAAAGGGCGGCAGCGTGGTCGGTATCGCGAAATACATAGCTGGTCGTCTGGTAGATAGGAACTGCCCGAGAAAAAGTCTCTCGGTCAGGGACGTATCCGGCATGTAAGACCAGCGTGTCCGGAGCCTGGCTCTGCCTTGGCCCCGCACCACCAGCAGGTGGATTCTCTGCGGGCGGAGTTACCTGTCTTTCTTCCTTATCATCACCTGTGTTTTCTGCAGTTGTCATCTTTGCCCCCTACGTCTTGGCTCGTCTTTCGCTTGGCTCGCGTTTCGCGTCGGCCTGCATGCAACTCATCTAACACGCGGGGCAGCTCACGCAGGTCTTCGATCACGTAGTCTGGGGTCATGTTGCCATGAAAGTCCCCCGCTTCTTCTTGAGCGCCAACGTCAGCCCGTCCCGTAACCCCGGTCAGAACGAGCACAGTAATCATCCCCGCGCGCTTACCCATAAGAACATCTGTCTCCAAGCGATCTCCCACAAAGACCGTCTGGCTAGGCCCAACCCCGGTAACCGTTTCAAGGATATGTGTGAACGCCAACCCCGGCTTCCCCATCACTTCGGGTTGCCGCTCGGCAGCCGTTGCGACAGCTGCCACCAGCGAGCCAGCGCCGGGCCTTAATCCGGTAGGGGTGGGAAACGTCGCGTCAGTGTTGGTGGCCACAAACAAAGCCCCTGCTCTAATAGCAGTCTGCGCTGCGCTAAGCGCCTGATAGTCAAACGATCTGTCCATGCCCACTACAACGGCCCTTGGGCTAGGTAGGTCACGGGAGATTGACTGCTCGCCCGCCCGTTTACTTGGCTGCCCGCTAGCCCATTCGCTTACATGCCTTGCCTCAAACCCGACCTCGCTGAGTTCACGCAGGAGCCCCTCTTCGCCCACCACCATGACCAAGGCGCCCTCGGGCAATTTCTCGCTAAGCCAGCGAGCAGCTACAAACCCAGACGTGAACACCCGCTCCACTCCAGCAGGCAGTCCCAACTGTGCAAGTCGCATTGCCACTGTTTCGCGGTGCGCTGTTGAGTTGTTGGTCACATATCTGAGGTCAAGCCCGCCAGAAACCACCTCCACCAGGACCTCGGGGATGCCCGGAAGAGGAACATTCCCACGCCACACGACCCCGTCCAGGTCCACAGCCACTACCCGCACTGGCTCACGCAGTAGATATGCGGCTCGGTTCTTATTCATCGGCAAGTCAAACACCCTAATTACCCAAGCGCTAATCAAGCACCCTGGCCACCCAAGCGCCACGCTACTTCAGCACTTTCATTTGCTGAAGCACTCTGCCCGGTCCCGTATACACCAGGTCAATCGCAGCGTAGGGACAAACCTCATGACAGCAGTAGCAGCGAATGCATAGCGAATCGTCCACCTTGGCCACCCGCGCTCCGTGGTCTAAAGAAATAGCCTTGCCGGGACAAGCCTGAACACATGCCCCGCATAGAGTGCAGCGGCCCACTTGAGGACGCGGAAGCCGGCTAAGTCCGCGCAGAAAGCGCCTTCCCACGGCATCAAGCACCCCCAGGCGGCTAAGTCCGCTTGCTCGGGTGTAAGGCACAGGCACAGCAAAGTCGCGCACAGCCAGCTCGGCAATAGGTACGCCTAAAGTATCGACATCTCTTGCTTTTCCACTCCAAAGGCCGCGTTCCTTGGCTCGACTGAGCACCGGCACAGCAGCAGTATCAATGCCCGCTATGCGGCAGCAGGCCACGTCAACCAACACCGGATCTGTTCCCGCCAACAGCACCCCTAGATGGCGAGGGGTGCCGCTTGTCCCCGGACCTTGTCCCTCCATGGCTAGAATTCCGTCCACAATGGAAAGACGCGGCCGTACAAAAAAAGCCACGTCTAGCAGCATGTCTGCAAAACGCTGGGGATCAGCAAGCTTGCCGTGATACGCCACTTTGTTTAGGCCGGGTATGACGCCAAAAAGGTTCTTGGTGGCTCCGGTAAAAATCATGAAATTGTGGGTCTTAAGCTTGGCCAGGTTAATTACCCCATCTACTCGCAAAATGGGGCTCATTACCTCAATGCGCTTGATAAGGTAGCCGTTCGGACACGGAACGGACTCCCAGTCGGTGTCAAAACAGATTTCAAAGCCGTAGCGCTCGGCCATCTCCAGATAGCCAGCGCGCTTATATACGCGCTCGATCATAGGCCGCACGTGCACCACCCCAGAGCCTGGGCTTTCGATCACCACGGGATAACCGCCAGCCTCACGCACAGCCACGGCTACCGCTGCCGTAATCACAGGGTGGGTGGTCACAGCCTTCTCAGGCGCAACTCCAAACAGCAAGTTGGGCTTGAGGGCTATCCGCTCCCCTGGTTTGACAAAAGCCGCCATCCCGCCCAGAGGCTCAAGAACCGCGCGTAGAGCCGCTTGTACGGCGGCAAAGTCGTAAGTCTCGCAGCGCACGGCTGCTACCGGCGCACCAGTCTGACCAACCGCGGCTCGCACCTGCTGCCCTTGCTGCATTGCACCTCCCTTATACAAGTGACTGCTATTCTATCCCGCACGCCCCCAAAGCCGCGAGCGCGCTGAAGTCGCGAGCACGTGAAGTCACGGCGCGCGTTATACGGTGAGCAAACTTGGGCATGTAGCACGTAGGAATCCGGCAAAGCGTGGCGAGGAGGTCGGCCGATCATGACTGCCCAAACGTATGTGACATCATTGCTCGACAAAGTCACTCGAGCTGCAGATACCAAGAGTTTTCGTTTTGCCCGTCCAACGGGCTACACCTTTACGGCCGGCCAGTTTCTACAGCTCATCTTGTCTACGGAACCCAATCTTGTGCACGCGTTCAGCCACGCAGACTCCCCCACTGAAGCTCACATCGAGGTAACCACACGCCTCACCGGATCAGAGTACAAGAACGCGCTGGACGCACTGCCGCTCGGAGCTGAGGTGCAAATCAAGGGGCCTTACGGGAAATTCGTGTTTGCCTACGACCGGCCCCGCGTAGCCTTCCTTACCGGCGGAATCGGCATCACCCCTGTGCGCAGCATGCTCAAGTACCTCGTGGATACCGGCGGCGCAGAACGAGTGCCGGGCCAACAGATTGTACTTTTCTACGGGTCGCGGACCGTGGATGGCATTGTGTACCGCGAGGAGCTTGAGCAGTTTGCCTCGCAGCTTGCCGGTTTCCGCTTGGTGCACGTAATCAGTCAACCCGAAGCTGGTTGGGAGGGCCACGTTGGCCACATTACAGCTCATCTGATCCGCTCTGAGATTGACTTTGCTTCTACCTGGACCTACTACGTGGTGGGGCCGCCGGGAATGGTGGCAGCCATGGACAAGGTGTTGGACGAGCTTGGGGTTCCCTCTGAGCAGCGGGTGACCGAGCAGTTTGCCGGATATGACAATCCCTAACCTGCAAGTAGAGCTACCCCGCTCACCAGGGACGGTCATCCTCCCCGGGGGCGGGACTTGGCTGCGACGGGACAGCTGTGCTCTTGTGCTTAGCTCTCCTCAGCGTGTACTTACCGCCGCAACCCCCGAGGAAGTGCCTTTAGTTCTTGACCAAGTTGAGTCAGAACAAGAAGCAGGCCGCTATGTGGCGGGCTACTTGGCATACGAAGCTGGAGCCGCGTTTGGCCTTAAGGTGAGGGCAAGCGAGGCTAGTAACTCTTTGCCCCTGGCGTGGTTTGCCGTCTACCAACCCCATGACGCAAAGACTATTCCGCCTGAGACCTGGCAGCGCCTGCTGAAGACGCGGGATTTGCAGTCTTTAATCCCGAGCATGGAAGAAGCGGGCCTTGCCTTGAATGTCACCCGCGACGAATACACCGAGGCCATTGCTCGCGTGCGGGAATACATAGCCGCCGGTGACACTTACCAGATTAACTACACGGTGAGAGGCAGATTCTTTCTGGGCCAAAGGCCGATTGGTCCCGCCGAAAGACCCACTGATACCGGCCAAAGGCCGATGGATCCACTGGACTACTTCCTGGCCCTGCTCGGACGTCAGCCTGTTCCTTACGCCGCATACCTAGACCTGGGAGAAGCTCAGATAATCAGCCTTTCCCCAGAGATGTTCCTTAGGCGCGAGGGACGCGTGCTCGAAAGCAAGCCTATGAAAGGCACGCGGCCCCGCGGAGCCTCCCACACCGAGGACGTCGCCTTCGCCTATGAGTTGGCCCAGCTAGAAAAGGAAAGGGCCGAGAACTTGATGATCGTTGACATGGTGCGAAACGATCTGGGACGCGTTTGCCGCGCGGGAAGCGTACACGTACCGGCCCTCTATGTACTTGAGCCCTACCGCACTGTCTGGCAGATGGTTAGCACCGTTACCGGCGAGGTGAACCCGCGTGCTTCGCTTCGCGACATCATCGCCGCTGTGTTTCCGGGGGCTTCGATCACCGGCGCTCCCAAGTACCACACCATGGAGCTAATCGCCGAGTTGGAAACCGAGCGCCGCGGCGTGTATACCGGGGCCATAGGACTCTTTCAGCCTGGCGGGGACTTTACCCTAAGCATAGCCATCCGCACCATCGTGCACCGCAAGGGGCACTGCCTGCTGGGTGTAGGCTCAGGGGTGGTGTGGGACGCAGTAGCCTCAGCCGAGTTTGAGGAGACTTTGACCAAAGCCTCCTTTGCCTTTGCGCCAAGCAAGCGTGACGAGCACACGCGCCAAGGCACTAGCACGGCAATTGCTCACGACTCCTCCCACGCGCCCTCTGACGAGCCCTTTCACGAACCCTTTTACCTCTTTGAAACCCTCCTTCTCCAGGGAACAGATGGGGCTACAGCTGCTGAGCTAGGCCAAACCGGGCTTGGTCACAAGCTGTCGCCACCGCTTACCCGCTACCTGTTTCTTGAGGACCACTTGGCCCGGATGGCTGCATCGGCAAGAGACTTCGGCCTATCTTTTGACCAAGACAGGGCCCTTGAGCTTCTAGCCGACCACGCGGCGCGGCAGCAGAAGCCCGAGGTTGTGCGCCTTGTGCTTGGTGAAGACGGAAGCCTTGAGCTTGTCCCCCGACCTTTCTCGCCGCCTCCCGAATCGGCCATTCTGCTTGTTTCCCCCATCCGCACCGACCCGGATGATCTTTACCTTAGGCACAAGACCAGTAGGCGTGGCTTCTACAACCGGGAGCACAGGCGAGCCATCGACCAAGGATGCTTCGACGCTCTATTCATCAACCGCCTTGACCGGGTAACCGAGGGAGCGATCACTAACATCTTTGCTCGTTTTGGCGAGCGTTGGGTAACTCCCCCAGTAAGCGACGGGCTACTCCCCGGCATCTGGCGAGCGTACTTCCTCAAGCAAACAGGAGCTGAGGAGGCATCTTTGCTCCTCGACGATCTCCTGCGCGCAGATGAACTCGTGGTGGGTAATTCCGTCCGCGGTGCCGTGCGGGTAAGCCGCCTAGTGGTCGACCCGATTAAGTTTTAAGCGATACACACGCGGCAAGATACCGCCGTGGCGGTAGTAGTCCACTTCTACCGGGAAGTCAAGGCGAGCTTTGCAGTTGAGCTCAAGCACTTTCTCCTCCGACCCCGCTCTTTCGCACCGGATCCGCACGACAAGCGAAGCTCCTGGCGTAAGAGCGTCGCTTAACCCAACCACGTCGACGAGCTCCCTACCGCTTAGCCCTAAACTCTCTACTTCCACCCCAGGCTCAAGCTCAAGCGGTAGAATTCCCATACCTACCAGGTTGCTCCGATGGATGCGCTCAAAGCTTTCGGCAATCACCGCCCGCACCCCTAACAAAGCGGGACCTTTGGCCGCCCAGTCACGAGAGCTACCAGTGCCGTACTCCTTTCCAGCAAAGATCACGAGCGGAACTTTTTCCGCCTGATACCGCATGGCCGCATCGTAGATGCTCATAAGCTCACCGCTTGGCTGATGAACAGTCCATCCGCCCTCGCGCCCAGCAGCTATCAGATTCCGCAGCCGCACGTTGGCAAAGGTTCCCCTCATCAGGACCTCGTGGTTGCCCCGCCTGGCGCCGTAGCTGTTGAACTCTTCAGGTGGAACGCCCTGCTCGAGCAAGTATCGCCCCGCGGGACTCTGCACGGGTATGGATCCTGCCGGCGAGATATGGTCAGTGGTGATGGAGTGGCCAAACACCGCCAGTATGCGCGCCCCAAGAATGTCGGCAAGCGGCTCAGGTTCCACTGATAGACCCTTAAAGAAAGGCGGCTCTTTGATGTAGGTGGAGGTAGGCGACCACGGGAAGAGAACGCCCCGCTCCACTTCCAGGTTTGCCCATGCCTCCGATCCCTGGCCTGCCTGCTTGTAAGCCTCCACATACATCTCCGGAGCAACATGCTCCAAGGCGGCTGCTAACTCGTCGGGAGTAGGCCACAAGTCGCGGAGGTACACCGGCCGCCCGTCTGCCCGCGTCCCCAGCGGGTCGTTCTCAAGATCTACGTCCACTGTGCCTGCAAGCGCATAGGCCACCACCAGCGCCGGAGAAGCAAGGTAATTTGCTCTTATCTGCGGATGAATTCTCGCCTCAAAGTTACGGTTGCCGCTTATTACCGCCGTAAGTACAAGTCCTTCCTGCTGGGCCGCGGCAGTCAAGCCAGCGGGCAGAGGACCGCTATTTCCGATGCAAGTGGCACAGCCATAGGCTGCCACATGAAATCCCAGCTCCTCAAGAGGCGAAAGTAGCCCGGCCTCTTTCAAGTAAGCTGTAACCGCGCGCGAGCCCGGGGCCATGCTGGTCCGTACCCACAGCGGAGGCCGCAGCCCAGCTTCTACCGCCTTGCGGGCTACGATGCCCGCCGCCATCATCAACACCGGGTTCGAAGTGTTGGTGCAGCTGGTGATTGAGGCGATAGCCACCGCGCCATCGCGCACTATTTCGCGCCTTGCCCCCAAGTCAACCTTAACCGAGAGGGGCTCCTCACGCTCAAAAGGCGAACCAGCGAGTTCCTCGCGGAACTTCTCGCGCACTTTTGACAGCACCAACCGGTCTTGCGGACGACGCGGGCCAGCCACACTGGGCGCCACTTCCGAAAGGTCAAGTTCCACCACCCAGGAATACTCCGGAGTCTCAGAATCTGCTTCGCGGAAAAGCCCCTGTTCCTGCGCGTAGGCTTCCACGCGAGCGCAAAGATCAGCGGAACGACCAGTTGCTCTTAGGTAAGAGATCGTATTTGAGTCCACAGGGAAGAACCCGCAGGTGGCTCCGTACTCGGGAGCCATGTTAGCCACGGTGGCCCGGTCGGGCACGCTTAGGGTTTCAACACCCGGCCCAAAGAATTCCACAAATCGGCCTACTACCCCGACGCCGCGCAACACCTCAGTTACTGTAAGGGCCAAATCAGTAGCCGATGCTCGCGGGCTAAGCGCACCCACCAGCCGCACGCCTACAACCTGGGGCACAGCCATAAAGTAGGGCTCGCCTAGCATCACCGCCTCAGCTTCAATACCTCCCACTCCCCAGCCCAACACGCCTAAGGCGTTTATGGTGGTGGTGTGCGAATCGGTGCCGATCACCGTGTCGGGATAGGCCCAGGGCGGCTGACCCTCCACCCTTACCACCTGAGCAAGGTACTCCAGGTTTACCTGATGGCAGATGCCGCTCCCGGGTGGTATCACGGTCAGATTGCCGAATTCTTGCTGAGCCCAGCGCAGGAGCAGGTACCGCTCGCGGTTGCGCTGCATTTCTAGCTCCAAGTTGAGGCAGCAAGCTTCGGGCGAGCCAGTGTAGTCCAAATGTACAGAGTGGTCCACCACCAAGTCGACAGGCACTACCGGCTCGATCTGCGACGGGTCAGCCCCAGCCCGGGAGAACGCCGAGCGCAAAGCAGCTAGATCAACAACGCACGGCACGCCGGTAAAGTCCTGGAGAAGGACGCGGGCCGGCGTAAAGGCAAATTCCGGCCCTTCCGGAGAGGCAGGGTCCCACTTGAGCAGGCGAAGGACGTCTTCCTCCCCCACTATCCCCTGACCACAAAACCGAAGAGCGTTTTCCAAAAGCACCCTGATGGAGTACGGAAGCCGCGCGAAAGAAAGCCCGGTCTTCTTAGCCAGGATTCCGAGATGAGCCACGCGACAAGAGTCGCCTGCCAAGTCAACAACGGTGTGCGCACCAAAGGGGTTGTCGCCCATTCGTCTCATTCTCCCTTACCAGAACACCCGATCAGCTTTTGCCCCTCCAGCTTCTCGACCGATGGCTGCATTGTTCAGGGCCCTTACATATGCCTTGGCCGAGGCCTCAAGGACGTCAATAGAAACTGCATGCCCCGCGTATCGCCTCCCGTCTACTTCCACCACTACTCGCACTTCGCCCAAAGAATCCTTGCCCGAGGTGATAGACCGCACCTGGTAATCAAGCAACTTGCCGGACACACCTACAGCGTCGTCAATAGCCGAAAAGATAGATTCCACCGAACCGCCCGAGAACGCTTTTCCGGCACAGCGCTGCCGCCCTTCGCCCTCGCGCTTGTGCACAGCCACTTGACTTGAGGGCACTATATGACTGCCAGCCGAAACATAGAAATGTTCCAGAGTATAGACGTCCTCGCGCTCCCTAATTTCTTCGCCTACCAGAGCCTCAAGATCAGGGGCAGTGACTTCCTTCTTCTTGTCGGCGATTTCTTTAAAGCGCCGGAACACCTCATCCAGTTGAGGGCCGTCGATGTGGATGCCCATGGCCGCCAGATGAGCTTTAAGGGCGTGCCTCCCAGAGTGTTTGCCAAGCACGATGTCAGACTCGGTTAAGCCGATATCTCGAGCGTGCATGATTTCGTAGGTGGTTCGCTCTTTCAGCACACCATCCTGGTGGATCCCAGATTCGTGAGCAAAAGCGTTTCTCCCTACGATGGCCTTGTTCGCCTGAACCATCTGGCCAGTAAAGCTCGAAACCATGCGGCTAGTGCGCGCTATCTCGGTGGTCACTATGCGGCACGGTCGCTGAAGCAGATCGCGGCGCACCACCAAAGCCATGGCTACTTCCTCAAGAGCCGCATTTCCGGCCCGCTCTCCAATTCCGTTGACGGCCACTTCTACCTGGATTGCTCCCCGCTCCACCGCGGCAAGGGTATTAGCCACCGCCAGCCCAAGATCATCGTGGCAATGGACGCTAAGCGCCACCTCGTCTAGCCCGGGCACTTTCTCATAAAGCTGGTCGATAAGAGCAGCGTATTCGCTGGGTAATGCGTAACCGACTGTGTCGGGCACGTTAATCGTGGTGGCCCCGGCCTCGATAGCCACCGCCAGCACTTGAGCCAGGAAGTCCACGTCCGACCGAGTGGCGTCCATGGCCGAAAACTCTACATCGCCGGGACAAAGCGACACGCAAAGCTTGACCATATCCCTGGCCGTTTGCAGCACCTCTTCGCGGGTCATACGGATCTGGTGCTTGAGATGGATATCAGAGGTAGAAATGAAAGTGTGGATGCGCGGCCGCTCCGCCTCCTTGATGGCCTCCCAGCATGTGCGGATATCGCTCTCCGTGCAGCGGGCAAGACCACATATCACCGCGCCTTTAACCTCCCGGGCTATGGCCTGAACCGCCGCGAAGTCTCCTGGGCTGCTTGCCGGAAACCCTGCCTCAATCACGTCTACGCCCAGGCGAACCAGCTGGTGAGCAATCTCAAGCTTTTCTTGAGCGTTAAGACTGCACCCAGGCGCCTGCTCTCCATCTCTCAACGTGGTGTCAAAGAAAACAACGGGAACGCCAAGATTGCGCCGTTTGTTGCATGACTGGTCTTTGGACATGTCCCTCCGTCTCCTTGCTTGGTTTTGGTGTGTTTTTGGTGTTGACCTGATGACTGATCTCTTGCCGGACCTATCCGGCCGCCTGGCTTGCTCTCCCCCTTAGCGGGGGAGCAGGCGTAGGAGGGAACCTAGGATTCGGAGACTGCGACAGAACCTCGTTTGCATGGTGGTCAGTTTACCAGGCAAACGCCCGAACAGGTATTTGAACCCGTAAGCCATGCGCCCCAGACCACGCCGCTCCCCGTACACAAAGATCACGCTCACCCCGAGTAGAATGAGCAGTTTTCGAGACGACGGCATCGGTGTCCAATGATAGGCCACCCGCTGCTTAAGAATCGTAAGGAGAGGAAACTTCTCGGGCAGTCTAGTCAGCCATCCTTTGCCCTCATTTGAAGCAAACGCGGTGGATGGGTCCTCTAGCGCCGTAACCTGCTTGCCGGGGTAGTCAACCCACACGTGGTCAAAGGAATAGCGGAACGTGAAGGGCATATTCTTGGCTCGCAGAACGCTTGCTATGAGCACTGCCTGCGCTTGACAATCGCCTGCCCAGTCGCGCATGACTTCGCTCACCGTGGGGAAGTACCATGGCAACCCGTACAAATCCCAAGCTGGCTTCCATGGCACCTTTTCTCTCACAAAATTCTCGACGGCAACATAGTCGTCGGGTAGTGAGGCAGCTACCTCTCTTGCCGCTTCGGGATCGACGGGAGGATGAAACAATCGCTGCACAGAGGCCACAAAGGGCCGCGGGTTGGGATACACCATCACCCACACCCACAAGGCCGCAAGAGCGACCACCAAAATATGCCGAGCGCTAGACCGCAATAGTTTTAAGAGCCTGGCTTACTATGAGCCTCGGCTCGGTGACCCTCTGCACATCCTCTGCAGTAAGGTCTGGAGCCACTTCCCGCAGCACAAGACCTTCTGGTGTGACTTCGATCACCGCAAGGTCTGTCACGATCAAGTCTACACATTCTTTGCCGGTCAGGGGATAGGTGCACTCCTTGACAATCTTGGGGGCTCCCTCTTTTGTGCAGTGCTCCATCATGACAATCACACGCCTGCCCCCGGTTACCAAATCGGCGGCTCCCCCCATTCCTCTTACCATCTTGCCGGGTACGGTCCAATTGGCCAGGTCACCTTTCTCAGACACTTGGAGGCCGCCCAGTACAACCACGTCCACATGCCCTCCTCTAATCATGGCGAAGGAGTCGGCACTGGAAAAGTAGCTGGCCCCAACTACCTCGGTGACAGTCTCTTTGCCGGCATTAATCAGGTCGGGATCCTCTTCACCCTCATAAGGATAGGGTCCAACACCCAAGATGCCGTTCTCGGAATGGAAAAATACCTCTATGCCTGGAGGAACATAGTTGGTGACCAATGTGGGCATACCAATACCCAGATTGACATAGTCCCCGTCTTTAAACTCCAAAGCCACCCGCTTGGCGATTTGCTCTCGTGTAAGCGCCATAATTACCACCGGCGAACCGTGCGTTTTTCAATCCACTTTTCGTACCGCTCGCCCTTTAATATTCGATCCACGTAGATTCCTGGCGTATGCACCTGGTCGGGATCTATCTCGCCCGGCTCCACCAGCTCCTCCACTTCGGCGATAACCACTCTGGCAGCAGTTGCCATGACCGGGTTGAAATTGCGCGCCGACTTGCGGTAGACAAGGTTTCCGTAGCGGTCGCCCTTCCAAGCTTTAATGAGTGCAAAATCGGCTTGAAGAGCTAGTTCGAGCACATATTCGCGTCCATCAAAAACCCGCGTCTCCTTGCCTTCGGCGAGCAATGTTCCCACCGCAGTCGGGGTATAGAAGGCCGGAATGCCCGCACCACCGCAGCGAATACGCTCGGCAAGCGTCCCCTGGGGCACAAGTTCAACCTCCAGCTCCCCGGCTAGCAAGCGGCGCTCAGCATCCTTGTTGTAGCCCAAATAGCTGCAGATCAGTTTGCGCACTTGGCCTGCCCCAATGAGCAGACCCAACCCCAGCCCCTCAGCGCCACAGTTGTTGCTTATCAGAGTCAGATTCTTGACCCCTTTGGCGTGCAAGGCCCGGATAAGGTTCTCGGGATTTCCGCACAGCCCGAACCCCCCGCTCATGATCGAAGCGCCGTCCTCGATATCAAACACAGCCGCCTCAGCACTGGGGAATACTTTGTTCATCTGGCAACCGCCTGTTCACGCACTGGCCGCCTGCTTGCGGAGCAACAGCCTTACTTCACGCCCAAACACGGCAAAATGTATCACGAGCAAGCTTGTCATCTTGGGCTTTGCGTCATAAGCTTTCCGCTACATTGACTCCATACTGCTACTACACCTGCAATCTGGCGCCGCTCGGGCTAATCGCTCGCTGCGGTTGGAAGCCGCGGTGGTTGGGACTTGAGCTTGAGGGTCCCCCCGCGGGTGTTTCGCTTTCCTTGGCACCTGAGACGTTGTTCGTGCACCCCATGACCTGCCCGTACGTCACCCAGCTTCTCGGTCAGGCGGGGAGATTGCTCGGACAGCCCGATATTCATCACGGTGAGGCTGCGGCGAGTCTAAGTACGGCAGCGGCTCTTGCCGCGCCGCGCATAGTGGTGCCCGGCGGATGCGACGCTATGCGGCGCTTGGGAGATCAGCTGGCATTTCTGTATCCGGAGCGCGTTTTTGTCATGCATGTGCCGCGTTCCTCCGAACCCGAAGCGATAACCCTCTTGGCACGTGAGCTCGCCCGACTTGAGACGTGGCTTTTCGGGCCAGAGACTAAGCCGGGGGCTGATTCAGAAACCAATTCTAACCAAGACATCATCGGAGATCCGCCGGCTGTGAAATACCCAGCAACCCCAAAACCGCGAGGCGTCTTTGTCATTGCTGGGCCGCTCTCGGACGCTTCTTTGCTGGAGCTCATACTGCACCTGGGGGCAGATGTGGCTGGTCTTGAGTCTTGCACCTCTCCCGATCGCTGGCAGCCGCTTCTGGAGGCAGGAAGTACCCTGCCGGAGGCAGGGTGCTCCCTGCCAACCGATGACTCCGGCCATCGTGAGCTAGCCGCCAAGCTGCTGCAGATAGGAATGTGTCCGCGGCGCTCTACCAGTGACCGACGCGCCTATCTGCGACAAAGGTTGGAAGAAACGCAGGCTTCGTCAGTGATATACGCCAGACAGAGCTTCTGCGACCCCGGCGCGTACGACGCCCTGGGGGTAGCGGAGCTTTGCCGTGAAATGGGGCTGCCATATCTAGAGCTCGAGGTGGACTTCCCCTTTGACCCCACTGGGCCCCTGCGGACTAGGATTGAAGCTTTCCTTGAGGCGCAGCTGCTTGACGAAAGCCTGCTTGATGACGATCTATTCGCCGATGTCGATGTGTAATGCGGATACTGTAAGTTAGATGCCTGGTCTCGACAACATTACCGGCGATTCTCTTTCGGCTTCCTTGGTGCGGGCAGCCTTTCTAGCCCAAACCCGAGTGCGCGCGCTGCAGCACCGCACAGCACGCCGCTACATGGACTATCATGCGCTAAGTACTTCTCTGGAACTTTTCAAGCCCGGCGCTATTGTTCCATGGGTGTCCTACCTTTTCCCCACCGAACTCTTGACTGCATATGGACTCACACCCCTCATTCCCGAGGTGGCCGCAGCCACTCTCACCGGAAGCGATCTGAGAGAGGCCGTTGACAATGCTCTTACCCAGCTGCCTTTAGCCCGTGACGTGTGTAGCTACCACCGAACTGCGCTGGCCGCTTTGGAGAGTGATTTACTCCCCGCCCCCAGTTTTTGCCTAGGCACCACTCCATTGTGCTTAGGCAAAGAATGCCTGCTTGAGATGCTGGCAGTGCGTTACAACGTGCCATTCCGCGAGATCAAGGTGCCCCTGCCACCCGACGAAGGAGAAACAGCACCGGAGCTTGTCAACGAGGTAGCTGAGCAACTTCGTGAGCTCCACGAAGAGATCGGCCGGCTTACCGGTCGCAAATCTCAGCTGCGCAAAGCCATGGTTCTCTCCAACCGCGCCTCCGCCGCCTGGGGCAAAATCATGGCTGATCGGCTTGCCGGACGGCTGGAGCTTGATGGGCGTCGCACCTTCGTCATCGTTTTCTTGGGGCAGTTGTTGTGGGGGACCGAGGAGGGTGCCAAGGACTTTGAGCGACTTCTCACCGAACGAGGCCGGCGAGATGTGCTAGTACCACCTGCGCCCCCAGGCAAGAAAATCAAGAAGCTTCTTTGGCTCCACACTGTGCCCCATCACGAGCAGGGCCTGTTTGAGTTAATCCGCGAACGCGGCGCGGCAGTGATCTTTGAGGAAATGGGGCAGATGCACATGGACACGATCGACCCGGATGACCCATTCCCCGGGCTTGCGCGCCGGCTGACGGACAATGTGTTCTGGGGCAGCTCGGCGCGGCGAGCGCGTCTTAATGTAGCCCTGGCTAAGCAGCTGAAAGCTGACGGCGTGGTGCATTTCAACCACTGGGGTTGTAGGCATGGGTTGGGGTCAGTACCCGTTCTGCAGGCGGCCTTCCGGGAAGCTGGCATACCTTTCCTGGCCATCGACGGAGACGCCCTCGCGCGCGGCGGGCCGGAGCACGAAAGGTCACGTCAGGCTCTCGAGAGTTTCCTGGAGCTTCTCTAGGGCCATTTTGGTTGAACTCAAGGGTCGGTGTGGCCGATAATTTGACTATGCAGATGTGCATAGTTCCCATACCAGGGTGTTTTCCACATGGACGAACAACAGGAATTTGCTTCCCGAGAAAAGCCCGAAGAGTCTCCTCAGATCTTCGCTCAAGACCCGGTGTCCTCCCCATCTCCAGAGTTCGTCAACTGGCTCCGCGAGCGCGGATTTAGGGCATCTCGCGACGCCGTGTTCTTCACGGATGACTCTCACAGAATCATAGACTGCAACGACTCAGTAGAAAGGCTCGTGGGGTCAACACGAGATCAAATCCTGGGTAGGTATTGTTGGGAACTGTTCCACGGTACAACGGAGGCACCGCCTTACTGTCCCCTTATGAAAGCCTTTTTCAGCACACAAGAAGAAGCTATTGAACTTTGCCTCAAGGATCGTTCGTACGCGGCTTCGGTGCAGCCCATCTTCTCTCCTGACGGTGCTAGCTTCGTGGGGGCCATTCATATAGTGAGCGACGTCACCGAATACAAGCACGCTACGAACCGGCTGCGCCAAAAGGCAGAGAGGCTGGCTGCGCTGGTGGATATCGCTCGTAATTTGGCCAAAGAAACCAATCTTGAAACACTCCTTGAAACTGTCGCGGCCTCCACGGCATCGCTATGCGGGTTCGACGCGGTGGCCATTCGCCTGGTCAAAGACCAAGAGCTCGTAACAGTTGCACGCTACCGAGCAGTACCGTTTCCCTTCAGCGAGGCAACCGCTAGCCAGATGGTGGCCGACCACCCACATATGCAACGGGCTCTTGCCACTGGCCAACCCGTGGCCATTTCTGACACCTCCCAAGCCCACTTTACCGAAGCGGAACAGGTTGCTACTGCCGCTCTTGGCTTCAAATCTGTGGCCTTTATCCCCCTTGTTCACGCCGACCAGAGCATAGGCGTAATGGTGGCGGGCTCGCGCTCTCGCAAGGAGTTTGGGCCGGATGACCTTGAGCTGATGGCCGCCTTGGCGAGCATCTCCGCCCTGCAAATTGTGCAACAGCGAGATGCACAGCAACTTCGCGAGGCCGAGGCCCGCTTCTTGCGCTTGGCCGAACATGCGCGGGACCTTGTCTATCGGTATGAGCTTTATCCCAAACGCGGTTTCACCTACGTCAGCCCCGGGGCTACAGAGATAACCGGATACACCCCCGAGGAACACTATGCTGACCCTGACCTTGGGCTAAAAATTGTCCATCCTGATGACCGCCCATTACTGGAACAAGCTATTCGCGGCGAGCTAGATCCAGAAAAGCCCCTGATCCTGCGGTGGATTAGAAAAGACGGTCAAATTATCTGGACCTCGCAACGAAACCTTGTAATCCGAGACGAGACCGGCCGGCCAATTGCCGTAGAAGGCACCGCTCGCGACATCACCGCACAAAGAGAAGCCGAAATTGCCCGCCATGAAGCAGAGGAGAGATACCGCAGCCTGGTGGAGCTTGCTCCAGTAGCAGTACTAGTAGTCAAAGACCACAAGATCATTTTTTCCAATTCTACAAGCGCTTCCATTCTAGGATTCGGGTCCGCCGACGAACTCGTAGGACTGGACGCCCGAGCCTTTGTGGCTCCTCGAGAATTACAGGAAGCGCGCTACCGGCTTGAGAAAACTCTGGCCGGCGCCCGAGGGCTATATCCGGTCGTGGGTACTTGGCTAAAACGGGACGGTTCACCGGTTATCGTCCAGATTTCGGCCTCGCCCATAACCTACAAGGGCGAACCCGCGTTGTTGGTCGTGGCAATAGACATTACTGCGCGCAGAAGAGCAGAAGACGCTCTTGAACAGGAGCGAGCCAAGCTGCAAAAGATTGCCGACAGCTTTCCCGGAGCCATCGGTATGTGTCGGCTCAGTCCGGAAAGACACGTCACCATTCCTTACGCGAGCCAAGCCGTCGAGCAGCTCACTGGGCTTACGCCAGAACAGCTCTCGGCCGATGCGGCTCTCTTTGCTGCTCGAATACATCCCGCCGACCTGCCTCGGGTTCGAGACTCTCTCTTTGAGTCACTCCGTACCTTGGGTCCGCTTGAATGCGAGTTTCGCTACCTCCACCCTGAGAAAAGGGAGGTATGGTTGGCAGCTCAAGCCGTCCCGTGGCATGAAGAAGATGGGAGCACAACATGGAGCGGAGTACTCCTGGATATAACTACCCGTAAGAAGGCAGAGGCGGAGCACGAAGCAGCACTGCAGCGGCTTTTTGAGATGGAAAAGCTAGACTCCGTGGCCAAGCTTGCTGGCGGTGTAGCGCATGAGTTTAACAACATGCTAAGCGTCATTTTGGGGTATTCCCAGAGCCTCCTTGATCGTCTCGCTCCGGAAGATCCCAATCGAGAAGACATTGAGGAAATCTTGCGGGCCGCAGAGCGGTCGGCCCATCTAACCCAGCAACTGCTCACTTTCAGCGGAAAACAAATGAGAGAACCAGCTCTCCTTAACCCTAATTCCAAGCTCAAAGACATGGAGACTGTTTTGAGAGGGTTCTTGGGGGAAGACGTCAATCTGGAACTCGATCTTGGCGAGAGCGTGGGCGAGATAAGAATCGAACCGGGGCAATTTGAACAAATGATCATGAACCTTGTCCTGAACGCACGCGATGCCATGCCTCAAGGAGGAAAGCTGACCATAGCCACTAGAGCCGTGCAGCTAGAGACGGAGCGCGTCATGCTGTCGCAGACGCTCAAACCTGGTACCTACGTGGCCATCACGGTGGAAGACACGGGGCACGGCATCCCGGAAGACGTTCTGCCTCGGATTTTCGAGCCGTTCTTCACCACCAAGGCCAGACGTCCAGGGGCGGGACTTGGCCTTACCGTTGTACAGGCCATCACCCGACAGAGCCAAGGAGCAGTCGAGGTGCGGTCCCAAGTCGGACAAGGGACCATAGTTGAGATCTATCTACCTAGCCTAACCACGGAGCCACGTTTGACCATGAAACCCACGTCAGTTCAGGTAGAGGAGCCTCAAGTTCCACGCAGACACATCCTGGTAGTAGAAGACGAGGAGGCCCTGCGCAATCTCTTCAGACGTATGCTTGGAGAGCTTGGGTACGAAGTCACGCTGGCAACCGATGGCGGCGAGGCACTTGCTCTCATCAAGGGAGGTCTCAAACCCGATCTTGTCCTCACCGATGTGGTGATGCCTGGAACAAGCGGCCCTGCAATGGCTGCCCAGCTCGAGAAGTCGCACCCCGATCTCAAAGTTGTCTTTATGTCCGGCTACCCCGATGACGCCATTGAGCGCCATGGCGGTCTGCGCAAAGGGGTACCATTTCTACAAAAACCGGTAACCATGTCTTCTCTGGCCGCCAAGCTGGAAGAAGTGTTTGGCAAGACTGAGGAATAGTTATGGCTGAAGGTGAACGTACACTGGCAGTGTTTATTGATTTCGAGAATCTGGCCGTTGGTTTTAAGCATCGGAGGGAGACGTTCGATATCCAGAAGATTCTGGAGCGGCTAGTAGAGAAAGGCAAGATCATAGTAAAAAAGGCCTACGCAGACTGGAGCGAATACCAGCAGTACACGCGTAGCCTTCACGAAAACGCCATAGAGCTAATCGAGATACCCAAGCGACAAATGACCGGCAAGAACTCGGCTGACATCCGCTTGGCTGTTGATGCCATGGACCTGGCCTGGTCCAAGGAACATATCGATACCTTTGTGATTGTCTCCGGCGATTCGGACTTCTCCCCCCTTGTCTCGAAGCTAAAGGAAAACGGTAAGCATGTGATCGGCGTGGGGATGAAGGAGTCCACCAGCGACTTGCTGGCTCAAAATTGCGACGAGTTCATCTTCTACGAGGATCTGGAAAAGCAGCCCACGGCAGCCGCAGACAGTCCCAAAGTTAAGGACATTCCCCCCGACAAGAAAGAAGTGTTCGACCTCCTCCTTGAATCTATCGCTGCCCTTATCCGCGAAAACAAGCACCCCATCTTTGCCTCGATGGTCAAGGACACCATGCAACGCAAAAAGCCGTCGTTTAATGAGTCCGCTTACGGATACCGCACTTTTAGCAGCTTGCTGTTAGACGCAGAGAAGCGCGGTTTCATCAAGCTGCACCGCGACAAAAAGGCGGGCTGGACCTACGTAGTGGAAGGACTTGTTGAGTAGCGGGCTTACTTTCTGGAGACATGACTACTCGAGGACGGCAACTGCGTATCGTCCTGGACTTAGACGTGCAACTGACCGCCGATCCTTAGCCACGTAAGTCCGCCCGCTCGGATCAACGGTAGCTAGCCAGCTAGATCGATACAGACGACGGACAAAGGCCGCAGGGGTCTCGTCAGAAGCAAACAGGGATAGGCAGGCAAACCGCCGGGTATCCTGCCTCTCAAGCATCTCCGCAAGCTCATCGAGAAAACGTGCCCATCTCTGCGTAGAAGAAAGAAAGACTTGAGGACCAGGCAGGGCAAGGAATATGACACCTTCACCGGGTTCAAGATTAAGGGTTTTCCTCAGACTGGCGGGGAGGTAAAGGTAGCCTCTGCTATCGAGGCGGGATGTGTAGGCTCGCATAATACCCCCCTGTAGAGGTGTAGGGTTCGGGGGCGCGCGGCCCACGCGGCCGCGCGCCCCCGAAAACATCAAGCCCGACCAATCACCAACCGGTACGGATCAACTTCGTCACGCAGCAATCTTAGCTCTTCCTCTGTGGGCGGGTCAGTGCGACCCAGTTCGGGCGCGACCAACAGCTCAAAGCCGGTCTCCGCCTGCACCTGCTCCAGTTCCACTCCGGGGTGCAAGGACTCCACCATCATCCGTTTGGTAGCTTCATCAAAACCCATCACCGCCAAGTCGGTGATGATCTTGTACGGGCCGCCCTTGGGTAAACCCGCCTCCTCGCGCGACCCATCGCCATGCAAGAATCCCGGCGAGGTAATAAAGTCACACTTTTCTACAAACCGGGCCTTGCTGTGTACGGTCATGATCATGGTCTTCCAGCACAGAGAGGCAAAGTCATTAGCCCCACCGCTGCCCGGGAAACGAACCTTGGGCTTGTAGAAATCGCCAATACAAGTGGAGTTGATGTTGCCATACTTATCGATCTGAGCGCCGCCTAAGAAGGCGTAGTCCACTTGCCCGCGAGCGCAGGTGGTCATCATCTCGACCATGCCAGCGGCCATGATCGCCTTGTAGAAGGTGCTTGAGTCCCCCACCGAGATCGGCATCTGTGGAAGTAGCGGGGCTACTCCACCAGCCTCAAACAAGATCACAAGGTTGGGAGAATGCATCTTCTGCGCCAACATAGCTGCTGCGCAGGGAGCCCCGGTACCTACGGCCACCGTTTTTCCATCTTCCAGGTACCGCGAGGCCACGCAGATCATGAGCTCCATTGTGTTGTATTCAGGTGCCATATTTGCTAGCTCCTTGGCCTTTCGCAAAACCGTGTGAGTTTATCTCCGTGTCCCCAAGCGTTAATTTCCATGCTTGAAAACAGGCTCGAGCATCTGAAGCTCCTTCATGCGCTTTTCCCCGCCGCAGCGCTCCAGATACTCCTCAAAGCAAGAAACACCGTAGATGTAGTAGTCGAGGAACTTCTCGAATTCCTCCGGATTTTTCTCCACCCGCAGCCACTCAGCCAAGTGCTCTTCGTCGGAGAAGTACAGATAAGGCATGTTGCCCGGATAGCTGCCGTACGGAACTTCACACACCGCGTCCACTAGATAGAAGGGGATGGAGGTGGCGGTGGGATTGCTGCGGATCACCTCGGTGTCAACGATCCGCTCGGTGGTGATGATCAGATGCTTAGCCGCCCGAGCAAGCTCCAAGTCGGCAACCGAAATTCCCTTTATCACGGAGTTTCCGTATATGTCAGCCTCATGCACATGGATAGCCGCCACATCGGGCCAGATCGCCGGAACAGCAGCGTACTTCTTACCGGTAAAGGGACACTCGATTATCTTGGCGGCTGACATTTTGAAGGTGTCGGTCCCGAGCATGGAACGCACGATCCCAAAGGACACACCTTCGGCCGCAGCGCGTAGACGGGCCGCCAGAGCATAGTTGGTCCACTCGGTAACTTGGACCTCCCCAGATTCCATGTAACGCCGCGCATTAGGAGAAAGACCACGAGCTTCCAGGCCCACTATGTAAGCAGCATCTACTCGGTTAAACACTTTACCGGCAGCAAGCACCTGGAAGTCGTGAGTAGAAGTGTGGCCCAAAAAGCCAAGATTCTTGCGTCTCTGCCTTACAATCTCATGGCAGATGGCATTGGGAATGCGATTAGCCCCAAAACCTCCGATCGCCAGGTAGGCCCCGTCTGGAACGAACTTCTCCACTGCTTCTTTCACCGTCATGCGCTTGTCCACCATAGCGCGCGACTTAGTGGCAAAGAACGCCCGGGCCTTGTCGGGATCCGGATCCATGAAGAGAGGATTGACCCCTTCGTCAAGCACGTTCATACAGTCCCTCCAAGCTTAGAGAGTGCTAAGACACGGCCGTCATAGGCCGATAGGTTCCACGATTGTGAAGGCTACCATGAACTGACCCTCGGGACCATGAAGCTCTACAGGCTGGGTATAGCTAGAAACAAGCCATTCTTCTATTGAATATGTCCGCAGCAGGTTGACAAATCTCCGGCAAGTTTGCGTCTGCAGAGCAAACTTGCCAATCGCACACGCGCCTGGGTGACTTCGGATATAATCGTTCAGGCGCTCTATAACCGTTTATGCGGTTGAGTGTATCTACATCATCTTAACTCGCGGCAGAAAGGCTTGGGTGCTTAGATGAGGCGACTGTCTTTCCTTGATCGGTATCTAACACTCTGGATATTCCTGGCCATGGCGATCGGTGTAGGCGTGGGATATGTTTGGCCGGCGGTGGGCGAGGCAATCGGCAAGGCCTCCATCGGCACTACCTCAATTCCCATCGCGATTGGCCTCATTGTCATGATGTACCCTCCGCTCGCCAAGGTTCGTTACGAAGAGCTGGGTGACGTCTTTCGCAACTGGCGCGTGCTGGGCCTGTCTTTGGTACAAAACTGGATTGTGGGGCCCTTCCTGATGTTTTTCCTCGCCATCCTCCTCCTGTTCGACAAGCCTGCTCTCATGCAAGGGGTCATTCTCATCGGGCTTGCACGCTGTATAGCCATGGTCATCGTATGGAATGAGCTTGCCAAGGGAGATACCCAGTACGCCGCGGGCTTAGTGGCCTTTAACTCGGTGTTTCAAGTCGTTTTCTACTCGATATACGCTTTTGTCTTTGTCACGTTGCTCCCGCCTCTTTTCGGCCTAGAAGGGATCGAGGTGGACGTGAGCATAGCGGAAATTGCCAAGAGCGTGGGTATCTACCTGGGCATTCCGTTTGCTGCTGGAATAATCACTCGCTTTACCCTCCTACGCTTTAAAACCAAGGAGTGGTATGAACGCGAGTTTATTCCCCGTATCAGCCCCATAACCCTGATAGCCCTGCTTTTCACGATTTTGGTGATGTTTTCACTTAAGGGTGAGATTGTGGTCCAGCTCCCGGTTGACGTGCTCAGGGTGGCAGCTCCACTGCTTCTCTATTTTGTGATCATGTTCCTGGTTAGTTTCTTCATGAGTAAACGCGTGGGGGCAGACTACGGCAAGAGCGCCACCCTCGCTTTCACCGCTGCCTCTAACAACTTTGAGCTGGCCATCGCCGTAGCTGTGGCAGTGTTCGGATTGGGCTCTGCCCAGGCGTTTGCTGCGGTTGTAGGGCCGCTGGTTGAGGTCCCGGTTATGATTGGTCTCGTCAATGTCGCCTTCTGGCTGAGACGCAGGCTGTGGCCGGAACTAGCCGCCGCGGAAAGTAAAGTCCCAGCAACCGAGCCTTGAGCCTAGAAGAGAGGTAAACGATGAACACAAACAACCCAAACAACCCGTGTTGTTATCCGGATTCGCATCATCAAGCGGAACCCTCTAGGGAGAACGAAGTGGACGTGCGCGACGCGGTGCGGAACCGCTACTCCCAAGTAGCGACCAGTGGGACGTCTTGTTGCGGAGCCGGATCTTCCTGCTGTTCTCCCGAGGCCACTTCTATTAGCTCTGCCTCTCTGGGTTACGATCCCGAGGACCTTGCTTCGATTCCAGAGGGAGCTGACCTAGGGCTAGGCTGCGGCAACCCGCATGCGATTGCCAATCTTAGACCCGGGGAGACTGTTCTTGACCTCGGATCCGGGCCGGGTCTTGACTGTTTGCTTGCCGCGCGGGCAGTAGGTTCTGAGGGCAAAGTGATCGGCGTAGATATGACTCCCGAGATGGTCTCCCGGGCCCGTGCCACCGCAGCCAAGGCGCAGGCTGCCAATGTGGAATTTCGACTTGGAGAAATCGAGCATCTTCCGGTGGCAGACAGCTCCGTAGACGTGATCATCTCAAACTGCGTAATCAACCTTTCCCCAGACAAGCCCCAGGTGTTTCGCGAGGCGTATAGAGTGCTTAAACCCGGCGGGCGCCTTGCCATAAGCGACATAGTGGCCCTTACTCCCCTCCCCGACGAATGGAAACAAGATCTTTCCCTGCTTTCAGGCTGCATTTCGGGGGCCTCAACGGTGGAAGAACTCACGAATTTCCTCGCTGCCGCCGGCTTTGAAAACATCGAGATAAACGTCAACGAGAAAAGCCGGGAGTTCATCAAGGACTGGCAGCCAGGAGCGGGCCTCGACAACTACATAGCCTCTGCCGAGATCAAGGCCATTAAGCCCGCCAACCCCGAGACAGGACGGGGATGCTGCTGCTCGTGACCGGTGGACCAGCATCTATCGCCCTACTTTCTGATGTGCACGGCAACCGTGTAGCTTTGGAGGCCGTGCTTGAACATCTCCGGGTCAATCCCGTAGATGTCGTATTCTGCCTGGGCGACCTTGTCGGATATGGGCCAGAGCCTCAGGCGGTGATCGACATTGTGCAGCAAGCAGCTATTCCTACCGTAATGGGGAACTACGATGAGGGTATAGGCTGGGACAAGGGTGACTGTGGCTGCTACTACGCTACTCCCCGAGCGCGCGAGATAGGTCGCATCTCCTACGGGTTCACCGCTGGCGCAGTCAATGAGAAAGGTAAGGCTTTTCTCCGCCAGCTCCCCAGGGAGCTTTACGTAACATTGCAAGACATGAGTGTCCACCTCGTCCACGGGAGTCCCAGGCGCATCAATGAGTACCTCTTGCCAGATCGTGACGACCGCACCTACCTCCGCTTGGCCGCGGCCGAACAGGCCGCTGCACTGGTTTTTGGGCATACCCACCTGATTTGGAGCCGAGAGTACGGCAATGTCTTGTTTGTAAACGTGGGATCAGTGGGTAAACCGAAAGACGGCGACCCCCGTGCGGCCTATGTAGTGTTGCGAGCTGCCAAGCACAGGAACAGGCCGCTAGCCCCGCTTGAAGTGGAGGTCCGGCGGGTCGCCTATGACATAGACGCAGCGGCAAGAGCAACTCTAGCCGCTTGGCTTCCCGAAGACCTGGCTATATCGCTTTGGACGGGGAGATGACCTTGGGTCAGGAGGCACAAGAGACAATGTCGAAAACCGCATCTAGGCGACGGAAAACAAGGGTAGCGGGCGGCCCTACGAGCGTGGCGGCTGGCCTTAAGACCGCGGCAGCGAATCCCACAGACCCGCGTCTTGGCCGCCTGAGCGCAGGCGTCCTTACTGCGGCAATCACAATTGTTGTGGTTCTCGTGGTGGCAGGGTGCGGCGCCGCTGGAGCTGCAACAAATACATCAGACAGCTCCGGCGGCGCCGCACCCGACCCCGCCTCTGTGCTTGCCGCCACCGGCAAGCCCAAGATAGTGGACTTTGGATCAACCAGTTGTCTGCCCTGCCGCATGATGCAACCTGAGCTAGAAGAGCTGGCCCAAGAATACGCCGGGGCCGTGGATGTAGTAATTGTGGACGTAAACAAGGAACCTGAGCTTGCGGCTAAGTTGGGTATCAGGGTTGTCCCTACGCAGATTTTCCTAAGTCCTGAAGGCAAAGTGTTGGGCCGTCATGAAGGTTTCTTGTCCAAGGAACAAATGGTGACCGCCCTTGAACAGCTGGGCTATCCTGTGCTTCCCGCGGGCGTGACACCAGTGCCAGACGACGCACAAAC
This sequence comes from Thermoleophilia bacterium, assembly GCA_026415615.1. Lineage (GTDB taxonomy): Bacteria > Actinomycetota > Thermoleophilia > RBG-16-64-13 > RBG-16-64-13 > JAOAGT01. Next base: position 221,440 of record JAOAGT010000005.1, read on the forward strand.
AAGTCAGCAGTCTCCACCCACCACCGGCAAGTGAGCGAGCTTTTCCAGGCACTCACCAGCGCAGTTGAGCGAGCCACCCTGCTTGCTATACCAGCCGCCTTTTTGTGGGGGGTGCTCAGCTTGGTGCTAAGCCCCTGCCACCTTGCCAGCGTCCCCCTGGTTATCGGCTACATAAATCGAGGCGAACCAACCACTGCGCGCCGGGCGCTTTGGACTGCTAGTTGGTTTGCTCTGGGGACGCTTATCACCATCGCTACAGCAGGCGCAGTCGCTCTGGCTGCCGGACAATTGCTGGGTCAGACTAACGTGTGGACAAATATCCTGGTGGCGGTGGTATTTGTGGTAGTGGGGCTTTACCTCTTGGGAGTACTGCCACTGCCGACCGGAGCTTTCTCGCCAAGCGTTCATCCCAGACGCGACGCACTCGGGGCCCTGCTCTTGGGCTTGGTGGCTGGCCTAGCCCTTGGCCCCTGCACTTTTGCTTACCTTGCTCCGATTCTTGCGGTCATCTTCAATATGTCTGGCACAAGCGGCGCTCTGGGAGCGTTTATGCTGCTTGCGTTCGCGATTGGTCATGGGACCGTGATCGTGCTTCTCGGAGCTTTTGCCGGCGCGTTGTCCAAAGTACTTGCCTGGAACGAGCGCTCTCGGGCAGCTAACGTACTCCGCAAAATTTGCGGCGTGCTGCTATTGGCAGGCGCCGGCTACCTCATCTATAGGGCAACACAGCTTTAAACAGAGGAGGACTGGGTCATGCTGCATGTCAAGGTCCTAGGAGCCGGATGCGCAAACTGCAACAAGCTTTATGAGACAGTCAAAAAGGCGGCTGATTCTCTGGGTGCTGAAGTAAAGCTTGAGAAGGTAAGCGACTACCCGGAGATGATGAAATATGGACTACTGCAGACTCCGGGGCTTGTGATCAACGAGAGGCTCGTGCTCTCCGGCAAGGTGCCCTCAGTGTCAGAAATGGCCTCCATCCTCACCACAGCGATGAGCAAGGACGCTTAGCCCGCAAGTTTTTGCAGAACTGGTGAAACCCCTGCCTACCTAGTGACTCGGGCGCAAGGCTCCGACATTGCGCACTCCACGCAGCTTAGCGGCTTAACTGGTTACCTGCTTGATTATAACCGTATAAACGGTTATTGTTGCCAGGAAATCTGACCCGTTACGAGGGATGACAGTGACTGACGGCATACATCCCCCAGCTGCACAATCGACAACTTCCGCGGCGCCGCAATGCCAATGCGCTTCGCAAGCCAGGCAAAGCGTTGCCGAGACTCCCAGCGACAAGAGTCGCCTTCCCGGGGCGCGCGTACTTGGCGCGCGCTCCGTCCTTGTACGGTATGTCGCCCTACTGTTGTTCGGGCTGGCCGCCTGGGTGCTCGTATACCTCGGGCTTAAACCTTTTTCGCGCTGGCTTGCCTTCGATGTCTTGCGCTTAAGCGAAGCCTCTCGCCTCGGCTCCGGAGTACAGTTCTTTGTCTATGACACACCCAAGGTGCTGATGCTCCTGGTACTGATTGTCTTCTTTGTGGGCATTGTGCGCACTTTCTTCACGCCTCAGACGACTAGACGATTGCTCGCTGGAAAACGCGAGTCGGTGGGTAACATCCTCGCCGCTGGACTGGGAGTAGTAACACCTTTCTGCTCTTGCTCCGCCGTGCCCCTATTCATCGGTTTCGTCACCGCCGGAGTGCCCCTGGGAGTGACGTTCTCTTTCTTGATCGCCGCGCCCATGGTTAACGAGGTCGCGTTAGTGCTGCTTTACGGTCTCTTCGGGTGGCAGGTGGCGATGCTCTATCTCGCAACCGGGTTATTCATTGCCATGTTGGCGGGCTGGGTGATCGGTCGGCTTAAACTGGAGGGTCATGTCGAAGAGTGGGTCTACCAAACGCAAGTGGGCGAGGCTGCCGATGTTAAGCTGAACTGGGCAGCTCGACTGCAGGCGGCGTGGCAAGCGGCTAAAGACATCGTCAAGAAGGTCTGGCCCTTTATTGTCCTTGGCATTGCCATAGGAGCTGTAATCCACGGCTACGTGCCGGAGAATTTCATGGCCTCCATTATGGGCAAATCGGCCTGGTGGTCGGTGCCCGCAGCTGTGCTCATCGGTGTGCCCATGTACTCAAACGCAGCCGGGATGATCCCCGTGGTGCAAGCCCTGTTAGGGAAAGGAGCCGCACTGGGCACAGCGCTTGCCTTCATGATGGCGGTAATAGCCTTGTCTCTCCCCGAGATACTGATCCTACGCCGCGTCCTAAAGCCCCGCCTCATCGCTATTTTTGTGACCGTAGTGGCATTGGGGATACTGCTGGTAGGATACGTTTTTAACGCCTTCGACTGGGGGTTTACACTCCCCCAACCAACAAGCCTATAACAAGCGAAATCACTCCTCCCCCTAGCACGATCCAAGCCGGTTCCAAGCGCAGACACAGACCGGCAAAAGACCCTGCAGCTAGGATTACCTCCCAGATCCGCCAATTCACCTGCAGGCCGAGGTTGACCGCAGTGGCGGCAATCAGCCCGACAAACGACCAAACTATGGCGACAACGGCCTTTTGCAGCCACATGCTGTTCCGCACCCGCGCAAAGTACGGAACAACCAACAGCAGAACTACAAATGACGGGAAGAAAATTGCTACCGTACCGACTAGCGCTCCCGGAAGCCCGGCCACCACGTATCCCACGAATGTTGCTGTGACAAGAACCGGTCCGGGTGTGATCTGTCCCAGAGCTATGCCGTCCATTAGGACCGAGCTGGTTATCCACTTATGGACGTCTACAAGTTCGTGTTGCATCAAAGGAATAGCCCCGTACGCGCCCCCAAAAGCAAAGAGTCCAATGCGGAGCATGGCCATGGCAAGACTAAACAGCTGCCGCTGGAAGACGTAAAGCACAAACAGACTGACTGCGGCCAAAAACAGCAGGACGGCCAGAAGCCTGAACGGAGCCCTCGTCAAACTCAAGGGCTGCAACTCCTCCGCAGCGCCAGACAAACCGGAGCGCTCACCCGAGACAGCGGGCAGTACTAGACCTACCGCTCCTGCCGCCAACGCCACATAAAGGGGATGCACGCCCAGGAAAAAAGCAACCCCAGCGCCGGCCACCACGACAAGCTCCCACCACGACCTAACGAATGCACGCCCGAGACTGAGGGCGGCATGAGCCACCAGCCCAAGAACAACCGCTCTCAGCCCCCCAAGGACGGAAACCACGAGCTCAGCCTGGTGTCCCCGCTGGTAGAGAACGGCAAGCGCGAGCATTAGACAAAAAGAGGGCAACCCGAAACCGACATAGGCCGCAATTGCTCCAGGCAGCGCTCCAGCCCGCAGCCCCACATAGGCCGCCATTTGCATGTTGGTGGCGCCAGGAATGGTTTGGCAAATGGCTAGTCCTTCAGCAAAAGACTGGGGCGTAAGCCACTGCTTCTTAACGACAGCCCAGCGTTGAATGTATGCAACTATGGCCGGCCCGCCGAATGCTGTCAGCCCTAACCGCAAAAAATTGACAAAAACCGCCCGCGCAGAGACTGGCGCCATCGATTCCTTTCTGTAGACGTTCGTGTAGACTATTTAAGACAAAGCTGGCCATGACTTCGAGTTAGAGCAGGTAGCGCGAGAAATCAAGCAGCGGCAATAGTGACTCCGTGATTCCCCTTCGCGACACCATACCCTCCCGATCGGTTCCTTTAGTCAATTACTTCATCATCTTTGCAAATGTTGTCATTTTCTTTCTCATGCTGTGCGCTGGACGTGGCGCCGAGGCTTGGGTGGAGCACCTTGGGGTTGTCCCGTCTCGTCTTGTGGATCAACCCTTCTCCGAGCAGTGGCTGACGCTCCTCAGTTCTCAGTTCCTGCACGGGGGCTGGCTGCATTTGATCAGTAACATGTGGGCGCTTTTCATTTTTGGAGACAACGTTGAGGACCGCCTAGGGAGTCTGCGGTATCTGATCTTTTACCTTTTGGGAGGAGTAGCCGGTGGTTTGGCGCATGTGTTTTCGGATCCTGCCTCGCAGATTCCCGCGGTGGGAGCAAGTGGAGCGATCAGCACTGTGATGGCCGCCTATCTTGCTCTGTACCCGCGAGCCAGGATCATAACCCTGGTGCCGGTCTTTTTCTTGCCCTGGATTGTAGCGATTCCTGCCATCATCTTTATTGGTCTATGGTTTGCCTCCCAGCTCTTAAATGGGTTCTTTGCGCTTGCCGTGGGGGCTCTGGCTCTTGGAGGAGTAGCTTACTGGGCGCATGTGGGAGGCTTCGTATTTGGCCTGGTGTTCTTGCCGGTATTCCTTGTTGGTCGTCGCCGACGCAAACCTTTTGCCGATGAGCGCCTACCTTGGTAAGACTCGGCGGATACTAGCTTGGGGAGGGTGGAGGTCATGTCGGATTATCTAAACCTACTGTGGATTTTTCTGATAATCATTTCGCTTCAGCCCATTATCCGTCAGCGCATGTTGGCCGCCGCCAGACTTCGTGCGCTTGCCCGTCTGGAAAGGCTGCGCGGCAGCCGCGTCATCGCACTTATCCACCGTCAAGAGACAATGAGTTTCTTGGGCTTTCCATTGACCCGGTACATCGACATCGATGACTCCGAGGCGGTTCTGCGGGCCATCAAGATGACTGACGACGACGTACCCATAGATCTCATTGTTCACACACCCGGAGGACTGGTGCTGGCAGCTGAGCAGATTGCTCTTGCCTTGAGTCGACATCCAGCCAAAGTGACCGTGTTTGTGCCTCACTACGCCATGTCGGGAGGAACTTTTATAGCTCTGGCGGCGGATGAGATTGTCATGGACGAAAACGCTGTGCTCGGACCCGTTGATCCTCAGCTTGGCCAGCGGCCTGCCGCCTCGGTGCTCAAAGTGCTCCAGCAAAAGCCTCTAGCTGAAATTGAGGATGAGACAATTATCCTTGCTGACGTGGCAGAAAAGGCCCTAAAGCAGGTGAGAAAAGCAGTTACTAGTCTCCTGGAACCCAAGATGGGGAAGGACAAGGCCGAGCGGGTGGCAGATGTTCTTTCCTCCGGCGTTTATACTCACGACTACCCAATAACCGCTGACGAAGCCCGCGAGCTTGGTTTGCCTGTCTCTACCGACATGCCCAAGGAGGTCTACGACATCATGATCCTATATCCCCAGACCGCTCAGCGTCGTCCCTCGGTAGAGTACGTGCCAACGCCTCGCTTTCGGGACACCAAGACTGACTAGAGAGCCTGCCAGTTCACGCGGTCAAGCCGACACGGAGCCGCAGAAGCTGGCGCCCAGCCATGCGGCGCCGGACTATTCCACAGGCAGGTTCTGGTAGTACTTTGGCATGGTGGCACGGTAGGCGTCGCGCTCTTTGCGCCCTTGATCGAAGAAGGCATTGGCCTTGGCAGTCACCCTGCCAGCCGCCCGGGCTGTTTCTACACCTTGGATGGTTGCGTCTATCCGGAGCGCCATGTGCCTTGCCGCCTCCCGCAGCCAATAATCGGCCTCTTCAAAGGGCCGAGGAACCACCACCAGGTCAAGGTCGTCTCGGAGCCGCTTGAGTTGACTTAGCATGTCGCTTAGCTCGTCTGTCACGCTGTAGGGCACGTTGGGAAGAGTCTTGTTTATGGTCTCGGCAAGCTGTGGAATCCGGACGTCGCACATTTCCAGATGAATAGCCAGCATCCCAGCCGTAGCCAGATACACCTCCACCGGGTCCTCGGTCGTTACGGTAGTGGTGGTCTCCGTGATCGGCGGGACAGTGCTAAGCGTGTCTGGCGGCAACGTCGAGGTGGTAAGAGAGGGTAGCGTCTCCGTGACACCTCCGCCCGCCAGTGTGGTCTCGGTGCCTAGCGTGGTCTCGGTACCCAGAGTAGTGCTGGCCGCCTCCGTGGTAGCTGGGCCTGTGGTCGGCGGAACGCTTGTGCTGCTGCTCTCAGCAACTTGGTCGCCGCCCTCCCAGAAGAAGCCGAAGTAGACCCCCACGCCAATTCCCGCCAGTACCACTATGGCTGCGGCCACGATGCCCGCTATGAGGCCCCCGTGTCCCTTGGGCTTGGGGGGCGCCGCCGCTGCCGCAGCCAGCGGCGGCGCGTAATGCTCCGTATACCCCTGGTAGGTAGTAACCTGAGGCCCCGAGGACACCGGGGAAACCGGGGGAACCGGAGGAGTACCCGGAGGAGGCGCCGCTGCCTCCGGTTCTGTCTCTTCAGGCGGCCGGTACACAGGTGTCCCGCAGTAGCGGCAGAAAGCTTTGCCTTCCTCGATGAAGTTTCCGCAGTTAGTGCAGAACATTGCTCGCCCCCAGCAGTGCGCAGTTTACGCTCAACAATCGCCCTCGAAGATAAAGCGCGCTTTGGAGCTAGCGTAAATCAAGCTTGCTTTCTCGTCCATCCCGGCATGCGCCGAATACCGTCTATCAGTGGTAACATACGCCGGGCGTCCCCTGGAGCGCATACGGCAAGCGGGCCCTGGAGCGGCCAGCCGCAGGAATTTTGAGACCCAGCGTTCACTTGACAACGATTCACTGACAAAGTGCCGAAGAGCGCACATGAACGAAGACAAGAAAGCGGCAACTGACAAGACTTCGTCGGAGGACTCCTCCTACGAGCGGAGCGAGGAGCAGTCAACCTCGCCGGCTGAGCCTTCTCTTCAGGCCGAGAATCCGCTTCACAGGAGACTGGGCCTAAAGCCCGGGCTGCGCGGGCTGGTGGTCGCGCCGCCCGAGGACGACGACAATCCCCTTCTTCCCCTTCCTGAGGGCTACGTTACAGTCTCCGACTGTGCCGCGGTTGTTTCCTTACAAGGAACGTTTGATTACGTGCACTTTTTTGTCCGTGACCGCGCCGACTTGGCAGCAAACCTTGCTCAGCTAACAGACAGGTTAAGCCCGGCGGGGACCCTGTGGATTTCTTGGATGGGGCCAACCTCCGACCGGCGCAACAGCTTGCGGCCGGCTGATCTAAACGACACCATCATCCGCCGCATGGCGCTCCTACACGGACTAGTCGCGGCGAAGTCGATAGCCCTCGACCGGCAGTGGTCAGCCACCAAGCTGGTCCGCCGGCGCCACTAGTCTGCGGCTTCCGCGGGGCTCGCCTATCTGGAGCCCCCTCCAAGACTGGAGCCCCCTCCAAGGCTAGTCACACTGGGACTGTGTAGAGCAAGCCCCAGGTTGTCCTGAATCAGGCGTATAAGCGGCCTCTCGGTACTTGCCCTGATGGACACATAACATTGATCACATTTTCTGCGGGTGGAAGCAAAGCCTCTTACCGCCTCCCTCCGCGAGCGAAACTTTAGATCAGGAAACATCGAACAAGCGTTAAGTAGTCCGTCGGGCCGAACCACAATAAACCTTCTTGCCGCCTGGCAACCCTTGCGGCCTCCTTGAGCAAAGAACTGATAGGTTTGCTCCAATATCCAGCTTGAGTTAAGAATCACGTCCGAGCGACGCTTGTGCTCCTTAGCCCATTCGATGTGGGAGCGAAGCAGAGCGAGATCTTCGGAGCTCGTTATACACAGGCTCTCATCACCAGTGCGAAGAACGCTATAGGCGCTAAAGGAGATCTGAGTCCCCCACTCTTCTGCTTTTGCGACAAGGGCGGGAATCTCGGCAAAATTAGCCCGGGTAAGAGCAGTATTCAGTACAACATCTTTGCGCCCATATGTGCGGCAGAGATAGGGGATGAGCTCGCTCATCTTGGCAAAAAGCCCTGGAATGCGCCGAAACTCGTCGTGACGCTCATCGGGAAAATCGAGCGAAATGGAAAAAAGCGAGACCCCAGCCTCCTTTAGAGACAAGTAGCGCTCCTCGGTCAGAAGCCACGAATTGGTCACGCACACTACCAGGGGGAGCCCGCTGGGCCGCTTAACCGCGCGTACAATCTCTTCCAGATCCGGCCTGAGGAGAGGCTCTCCACCGGAGATCTGGCACACTCCGGGCTTTAGCATCCTTGAGTAGCGCTCGTAGTCCGCCGGACTCATAACGGCGCCTTCTTGCTTTATGCCTCCCTTGTCGCAGTGAAGGCAGTGCGCTACGCACGAATGAGTGACCTCAAACGACACGCACACCGGCCAGCCAATCGTCCGATTCCACAAGGACCGAAGCCCGATCTTAAACGCCTCGCCTGTCTTCATTAGCCCCTCTCTTTACCCATGTATGGTCACTCAATGGTAGGATGCAAACTGAACAAACAACAACTGTGTTGCAGCAACAACAGCTTTTGGCCAAAGGTGCTGGATTTCCTAACTAGCTTTTTCCACCGGCTGGGAATTGCCGCTCCCGGGCGCCTGGGTTGGGTGACGGTAGTTGTAACCTTCGTGATCGCCGTCTTGGCAGCCTGGTGGTTCACACCGCGCGTACGCCTGTTTGCGCTAAGAGTAGGCTGGGCAGATGAGCCCAACCCCCGGCGCTTAAACCGCGAACCGCTCCCCAACGCCGGGGGGCTGGCCATCTTCGCGTCAGTTATCGTCGCCCTGGTCATGGCCACTCTGCTTCGGCGCATAGTGATTCAGGACGTACAGGTACAGATCCTAGCCATCTTGCTCGGAGCCTCTTTTCTCATCATGGCCGGTTTTATCGACGACCAATTTGAGCTTCCCCCGGTCTTTCGCCTCATCGTGCAGCTTATGGCCGCTCTTCTCTTGGTAGGAGTGGGAATTCGCATCGAGATCGCCTGGGGAGGCAGCTTCGCGATTGTCATATCTACGGTGGTCACAGTCATATGGATCATGGCCATTACAAACGCCATCAACCTACTTGACGGTGTAGATGGGTTAGCAGGAGGGGTAAGTTTCATCACCGCCATGAGCCTACTGGCCGTATCTGCCCAGGACCAAGCTAAGGCCGCAGCCACGCTGCTTCTGGCCGCAGTGGCGGGCGCCGCACTCGGTTTCTTGCGTCATAACTTCCCTCCCTCTCGCATTATCATGGGGGACAGCGGGGCATACTTCTTTGGCTTTGTCCTCTCCGCCTCTAGCATTCTGGGAAGCTTAAAGGTAACCACTCTGTTTAGCCTCTTCCCCACTGTTTTCTATCTTCTTTTGTTCTTCGCCTTGCCCCTGATTGACACAATACAGGTGATTTTCCGTCGGCTGCTTAAACGCAAGAACCCTCTGTCCAGTCCCGGGAAGGACCACCTTCACCATGGTTTGCTTGCTCGCGGCCTCTCGCAAACCCGCACTACCCTTATCCTGTGGGGAGTAACACTGGTTGCCAACATGGTGGCGATGGCAGTCCAGGGAATGTCGGTGGCGGTAATACTAACCACAGCCCTGGGCATTATTGTGTTTCTCACCGTAATCGTGTGGATGCGGCGCCGTGCGCTTAGACGAGCGCTTGCTCTTCGCGTGCCGAGCTCCGGAATTAGCCCCGAGCAAACGCCGCCACCCGCCAGCCATGGAGACACCCCACCCACCAACAAGAACGACTGACTCAAATACCCGGCAAGAACCCCTGGACTCTCGAAGCTAAGCACACCCAAACAGCAAACTCGGGGGTAGCCTTCCGTGTGAGGTCGAGGTTGAGCTCCCGAGTAAGGTGGAGGTTGACCGCCCGTACTCAGTCGAGGGTGGCCCGCCCCCGTTTTCACTCGGCCACCAGTGTCAAGGAGCCTACGCTCATCTTGACCGCGATGATGATAAGTTTGGCTTGAGGTTGTGTCCCAACCACGGGGGTTGAATAGACCCCGCCTGTAACCACCCACGGGCCCGTGGTCGACACTAGGTTTAGCGAACCCGAAACCACAATACGAGCAGGGGTAGTCGCCGGCACACTTATTTTTACAGTGCCCGCACCTGCCTCCACGTCCACACGGCAGTCACTTCGTAGCTGGCCCGAGAAGTCAAGCGTATAAGACCCTGCGCCAACCTTAAACTTGACCGACCTGCAATTGGCGTTGGCAAGACCAACCACTGTCACGGTGGAAGCGCCGGTCTCGTACACAAAAGACTCCATTTGGCCCGGGTTGGGGGCATTGAACATGACCTTGGTCTTGGCAGCCCCGTCTTTGATGCGCAGCCGAAGCAGCGTAAGGCCGCTAAAGTCGTAAGTACCCTCGTACGCACCGGCCTCCACCTCTAGGCGGATGGGAGCCTTACCAAGCTGCAAACGCCACTCGTTGGTAGCCTGCGGCTCCCAGCCAGATAGTCCCTTACGTTTCCCTTGGCGGATGGCTAGCTTTCCTTCGGTTCGTTTGATCTCAGGTGCCCATTCCGGCACGTTACAATGAATGCTCCCCGAAGCGAGACCAGGAGCCCCTGGCGAAATGCTAAGTTTGCCCGCGCCCATAACCAGTTGCACATCTGTCACCGCAGCGCCGCCCAACGGCTCATCGACCTGGTACTCCTTGGTGACCCCAATCTTTACCGTGCCGCAGCCAGACAGCAACAGGAGACCGGCAATCAGCGAAGTCAACAGAAGACCAGCAATTAGCGCAGTCACAAGAGCTAGCCGCTTGGCATTCATTGATTCACCCCCCACCCATGTTTCTTACCCTGGGTCGAGCCGGCTCAGCCCCCGGCGCAGAGCATCACTCACCGCTTGCTTGTACTCCTGGCGGGTAATTGGCCGAGCTATCTCCGGGTACAAAAAGGCCTTATGCGCAGGTCGGTATTGGTCCATGACGTTGATATATGTACTCCTAGAAATCTCGGTAGCGATGAATTCCATGACCTCTGCTGTTCCCGCAAGACCTTCCGGCAAAACCAAGTGTCTCACGAGAAGACCACGGCGAGCTACCCCTCGTTCGTCGAGCCGCAGATCACCCACCTGGCGGTGCATTTCCCTGACAGCCGCAAGATTACGCCGCACGTAGTCTCCGACTCCAGAAAGACGCGCCGCTACACTCTCATCAGCGTATTTCATGTCGGGCATGTAGATGTCGATGACACCATCCAACAAGCGCAAAGTGCCCAGCGAGTCATACCCGCCAGTGTTGTAGACCACAGGTAGATGCAACCCTTTTCCAGCAGCTATGTCCAGGGCGGCAATTATCTGAGGGACCACATGACTGGGAGAAACCAGGTTGACGTTCTCGCATCCGAGAACCTGTAGCTCCAGCATGATGGCCGCCAGCTCGGCGGAAGACTTCTCCCAGATTCGAGCTCGCACGGCGTGACCGACGTTTGGCTGGCTAATGTCATGATTCTGACAAAACACACAGGCCAGGTTACACCCGGCAAAGAAGATGGTCCCGGAGCCGCCCCTACCCACCAAGGGCGCCTCCTCCCCATAGTGAGGACCGTAGCTGGCCACCTGCGCGAGCGGTCCCACACCGCAAGCCCCTAGTTCTCCGTTCAGTCTATTCACCCGACAGCGTCGTGGGCAAAGCACGCAGCGTCTAAGACGCTTCCAGGCCCGCTCAGCGCGGCGAGCAAGCTCGCCCGATTCATGCAAGGCCAAGTAAGAGGGCCAGCTCGAGGGTTCGCCTCGAGAAGAACCTTGCTCTTGATTCGGAGAAAACAACATTCAAAACCGCCTTCGCTCTCCTAACATCCCGCAGTCGGCCAAACATCCCGCACGCGAGTAGATGCTCCACAATTCCCGCGCTGGTAAACGCCCCGGCCTGTTTAGGCTTTCTCCTTTACAATATAGCCAAGGTAGCAAGCCGGACGCCGCGGCGAGCTGTCCCAGCAAACAACAGAACCGGCGGGATAAGAACTGAAAGGCAGAGAGCCAGATGAGTAGCGACGCCGCGAGCAAACAGTGGTACTACCTAGCCCCTGTCTCTCCCTCACCCGAGACTCCAGATTCAACTCCAACCCCCTCCACATCGGCGCAACAGGTCGGCCCCCTCACTTGGGAAGAGATCGTTCAGGCGGCTCGGCAAGGAAGTCTTCGCCCCGACAGCCTAGTTTGGGGTCCCTCGCTCGCCACTTGGACACGCGCCGACACTATCCCGGGCCTGTTTGCACCCGCCGTGCCAACCGCGGCTGGTCTAAGTTCGCCAGTCCAAGCGGGCTACCCAAGCGCAGCTCCAGCACGCAAGCGCTCGCAACTTCTCCCCATTCTCATTCCTGTCATTGCGCTCCTGGTGGTCGGAGGCGGACTAGGAGCTTACTTTGGGTTCTTCTACGACCGCGGCAAAGAGACGGCAGTTACCACCAGCACATCGATAGCTGGAACTGTGCCCACTACCGAGCCAGAAGGCTCGGGAGGCAAGCTGGGCGTAGCTGACTACCAGCCGCCGCAGCCGGACAAGATCGTGGAGGTGCCGGGCTGGGGTCCAGTGCCGGTTAATAGGGTGGGCGTAGTCCTAGCCGAGGGCCGGTCTAGAAGCGACGCGCAGAAGCTCGCCGAAGACCTGGGCGGAACGGTCGTCGGGGCGGTCGAGTTCATCAACGCCTACGAAATTGAGATTGCCGCAACAACCGAAGCCGACCTAAAAGCCGCTCTTGACAAAGCTAAGAAAAGCGAAGGCGTAGAGCTTGCTTTCCCAGATCTTCCGATTGTGCGGTTTACTGAGATTTGGGGAGTAAGGCAAAGCCCCCTTAACGACCCAGTCTACGCCGAAGGCCGCGACGCCGGACTTAAGCTAATCGGAGCTCCCCAGGCCTGGACATATATCCGTAGTTGCGGACTACCTCTGTCGGAAGTCCACGTGGGAGTAGTTGACGACGGCCTCTATCGCGGTAACGGCGAATACGACGAGGTAAACGTTTACTTCCCCGACCCCAATGCCGGAGAGCTCGGTGAGCCCCAAAGGCCTCACGGCAGCCACGGGACTATGGTGGCCGGACAAATCGCGGCCGACCCCAGTGACGGAGGCATGACAGGCATTGCCTCTACTGCATTGGGAGAGTTGCTGACGCTGTCGATGATCAACAACTTCGACGCTCACTACTCTGACTGCACGGTGCCGTCGGGCAATCCAAACGACCCAACGGTCGCCACGGGCAAAGACGGAGTCGCGCGCTCCTTTGGCTCTTTGGTTGCAATTACCAGAGCGGTGGAAGCAGGAGCCAAGATAATCAACTGCTCCTGGGGTTTTGACCCCGGGTATCTCCTCAATCTGTATAAGAAAGAGCAGAACGGCGAGGTTCCTGCGGGCACATACGCCGCCGCCTACGCGGCTGCCGAAGACAAGGCCGCGGTCTACCGGCGGTTTTTTGAGAAGATGAGCACCGAACATCCCGATGTCCTCTTTGTATGTGCAGCTGGCAACACTAGTTTTCCCGGACAGGGCAACTTGGAATTTCCCGCTGGCTACCCGCTACCCAATCTGATCACGGTGGGAAACGTTAACAACGATGGCACCACCGCAACGTCATCATCACGGATTAATACCGAGCCTGGCAAAGAATTTGAGATCACTTTGGCCGCCCCGGGAGAGCAAGCAATAAAGGGCGTTGACCGGGACGGCAAGCCGATCATGGTGGGCTACGTGGAGGAGTCGGGACAAGCCCAGCTTGGCGGCGGAACAAGTGCTGCTTCACCCCAGGTGGCAGCGGCTGCAGCCCTACTCTTAGCGCTCGATCCCGACCTAACCGCCCAGGAGATCAAGCAGATCTTAAGCGAGACAGCTCGGCCGGGGCCCGAGGACGTGGGCGGAAAGATTGTAGCTGTTGACCAGGCTGTGCTTCGCCTAATCAACGAGCGCCGCCAAGATCAGGGCTTACCCCCGGTTACTGGCGAGGACCTGGAAAAAGCAGGCGTCATTGACGCCGTAGCTATCAGCCAAGATGAGCCAAATACCTGGACGGTAAAAGCTATTGTGGAGGCGCTTCCCTCTGCCTCAGGAGCCGAGATCACCATCAGCGCAACTACTGGTGTAAAGATCACGGGAGAGCTTGTTCAGAAGATCACCGCCCCTGGTGAGATTGTCTGGACCCCAGTAGTGGTGCCCAATGAAACAGCCGAGATAACGGTGACCCGCTCTGACACCGGCGCCGCCAGCGTCATCCGCTTTCAAGTGATTGACCTAAATGGCACGTGGACAGGCACACTGGTGTTTACCGACATTCAGCTCTCACCCGAAGCCCAAGCCGAGCTCGACCAGCTGGCCGAGAATCCGCCCGAGGAGCTAGAGGGCTGCGATCTAAGCTCCATCGCGGCGATTCTTGAACAACTTAAGGGGAAACCGTGTCCGCTAACCCTTGACATAACTACTGAGGAAGGCGGCACAGGCACGGCTTCGCTTTACATAGACTTTAGCCCTCTTAGCGAATCTGCCGAGCCGCTTGAAGCCCCCGGAATACCCATAACATGGAGCGGCAACGGTTTCACCCTCTCGAGTAGCGCGAACGACGGGACGATGACCATGAGCGGGCAGGCTTCTCTCGTGGGCGAAGACGAAGTGCTGAGCGGAACACTCACACTCGGGGCAGTTCAAGAAGGCAAAACCGTTTACACCATCGTCGGCCAATGGAGCGCTACAAAGCAATAGACGCGGCGCGACAATAGAAGATTCTGAGGAAAACGTCGCTTACCGGGGTCTCTCAAGCCAAAAGCACCCTTGCTAGGCGAACATTTGTTCGCTATACTCTGGCTCTCCTGAACATACGTTCGGTAGGTAGGGGTGCTTGACAGCGGAGACCCCATTTTCATCTTATTGCTTTTTTAAAAATTGCAATTTTTATTGCAAAAATGGATAGCAGCACCAACCCATTCATACATCTGCACGTGCACTCGAACTTCTCTTTTCTTGACGGGGGAAGTCACATCGAAGACATTGTCGCTCGGGCATCTGCCCTTGGGCAGCCCGCCCTTGCTTTGACCGACCACAACGGTCTTTATGGTGCAGTGCGCTTTGCTCGCGCTTGCGCTAGATGGAAGGTAAAGCCGATCTTTGGCGCTGAGGTCCAGGTGGAAGCAATGACCCCTCAGCCTGCACAGGAGCACCCCTATCACCTGCACCCCTATCACCTGGTGCTCTTAGCGGAGACTCGCGAGGGTTACGCAAATCTTTGCCGCCTGGTTTCTGCGGCGCACTTAGCTGACCCCGAGCGCCGCCGGTCACCAGTGGTTAGTATCGAGTCTCTCCGTAGTCATGCTTCCGGCCTTATCTGTCTTACCGGCTGCAGATATGGAGAAATCGGCTATTTAGTTGATGCTGGCCGCACCAGCCAGGCCCAGCTTGCTCTCCAACGCTTGCAGGAAATCTTCGACTCCGACCATCTCTATGTAGAACTCCAGTATTTCGCTTATCAGCCGCAACCACCAGCGATCTCCTCTTCTCTACCTTCCGCTGCATTGCATTTAAGCAGTAATGCAACAACTGTTGCAAAAAGCTGTAGAAATTCACTTACTCGGCTTACCCACCTTAATCCAGCCGACTATGACATAGGCTTTTACCCGGACGGCGAGCCCTGGCGCCTTTCTTGTCTTGTCTATTGCCAGGAACTTGCTCGTTTGGCTGCTTCCTGCGGCCTACGCACCGTCCTTACCGCCAACGTCCATTACGCCAAACCCGAAGACCTGCAAATTCACCTTATTTGCCGTGCTGCTGGCCGTGATCAGCCTTTGTCCGGATATCCCGAGGCTAGACCCGGAGTTCGCCATCTATGGTCACAGAGCGACCTGATCGATTTTGCCCAACCTCTGTTCCGCGCCCTTGCTCCTCAAGACCAAACCCTTACCCCCGAAGCCGACGCCCTTGCTCTCGAGAACCACGATCTTCCTCTCAAAGAGAGAAATCCCTTGCTTACGACCTGGGAAATAGCAGAGCGTTGCAACGTGGATCTGGAGCTTGGTGTTTTTCACTTTCCCAAGGTGCCTCTCCCTGAGGGCGAAACTGCCTATTCCTTGTTAGCCAAACGCTGCTTTAAAGGAATTGCCCGCCGCTACAGGCCGGTACCTCCCGAAGCCATCAAGCTGCTGGAAAAAGAGCTGTGCATGATCCAAGAGATGGGATTTGCCCATTATTTCTTGGTAGTCCACGACATCGTGCGTTGGGCGCGAGCCCGAGGTATTCCCTGCTCTGGGCGAGGCAGTGCTGGCAACTCCATCGTGTGCTACGCCCTTGGCATCACCGCCAGTGACCCCTTGCGCCACAATCTACTTTTCGAGCGTTTTCTCAACCCTTACCGCCGCGAGATGCCCGATATCGACGTTGACTTTTGCTCCGTCCGCAGAGACGAGGTGATAGAGCACATCTACAAGACGTTCGGACCGGAAAATGTGGCTGTGGTGGCCAACGTGAACACCATGAGCCCCCGAACGGCAGTGCGAATTGTGGCTGAAGCTCTAGGTTTCTCCCCTAGCGAGATCAATGCTTTAGCTCGCAATGTTCCCCGCCACGGCGACGCCGCCCGTATCCGCGAGTATCTAGCGGGTGGATGGCCCGAGCTACGCGACTCCCCCCTGCAGGATTCTGCGCCGCCTTCGGCGGCGCCCGACGGCACCGTGACCCCCGGCGGCCGCTACTGGCGCTTTCTTGACTTGGTGGAGCGTCTTGACTCCTTCCCTCTCCATCTAGGCACTCATTTGGGCGGGTTTGTCATTGCCGATAGACCCATCACCCACTACGCCCCCCTCCAGTGGGCGGCAAAAGGCGTGGTCATAACCCAGTTCAACAAAGACGACATAGCTGCCCTGGGTCTAGTCAAAATGGATATCCTAGGCCTGCGAACCCACTCGGCAGTCGCTGAATGCGTGCGCCTTATCCGGGAGCGAACCGGACGCGTTATCCGCCCCTACGAGCTACCCACCGACGACCCTGCCGCTTATGAGATCATCCGTAATGGCGGCTCTATCGGCCTTTTCCAACTTGAGTCTCCCGGTCAACGTAACCTGGCTACTCGTCTCAAAGAGGAGACCTTCAACGACATCATCGCCGCCATCGCCCTCTACCGTCCAGGGCCGCTAGAAGCAGAGATGATCACCCCCTTTGTCGAGCGACGCTGGGGACGAGAGCCGGTCACCGTACCCCACCCCGCAATGGCCGAAGCGGTAGCCGATACCTACGGGGTTATCCTCTATCAAGAGCAGGTGCTCCGCATCGCTCAGGCAGTAGCGGGCTTTGATCTTGCCGAAGCCGATCTGCTGCGCCGCGCCATGACCAGGGACCGCAGTCGGGAAGAGATGGCCAAAATCGGCGAAGACTTTGTGGCTCGCGCGGTAGCTCGCGGAGTGCCGGAAGAGGCGGCCCGCGAGGTTTTTCGTCAGTTGGAAGGATTTGCCGCCTACGGCTTCAACAAGAGTCACGCGGTGTGTTTTGCCGTAATTGCTTATGCCACTGCCTGGCTTAAAGCCCACTACCCAGCAGAATACTTGTGCGCGGTTCTTAATAACCAGCCCATGGGATTCTACAGTCCCCGGGTGGTGCTAAACGACGCCCGCCGGTTTGGCCTCGAGGTACGGCCTCTTGACATCAACTTCTCCGGGCGAGGATTTATCGTAGAAGACGGTGAGCCTCCCGCTATCTGGAATGCTGATGGCACACCCACCTCTTACAACCCTTTCGCGCCTCCGCGTTCTGCCGCTGGACCCGGTCGCGCCCTACGTGTTGGTTTTAGCTACCTAAAACATATGAGCGAACGAGCGCTAACCCGCATTGAAGAGGAGCGCCGCCGTGGTCCTTTTGAAAGTTTCGAAGACTTTTATCTACGCACTCGAGTGGAATATCCGGTGGCGGAGAACCTTATCCGAGTAGGAGCCTTTGACTCGCTCGAACCCGATCGCACCGAGCTCTTGTGGCGCCTGCCTTTATTGCACGAACGCCTAGAGACGCTAGGTGTTTCGGGAAAGACGCAATATGGCCAGCTACGAGCTTTCTCTTCCCCACCGCTTCGCACCGGGCTTAAACGAGAGTGGAGTCTCAAAGATAAGGTTCGAGCTGAACTCGAGCTTTTGGGGTTAAGCGTAACCTGCCACCCCCTTGCTCTCTACGAAGCTGAGCTCCGCGAGCTTGGAGTCACCATGAGTTATGAGCTTCCCATTCTGGGAGATGAAGTCCCGGTAATAGTTGCAGGCATGTATGAACGAGCACAAAATCCTTGGATGCGTTCGGGAAAACGCACCATGTTCTTAACTCTGGAAGATGCCTACGGCCTATTTGAGTGCGTGTGCTTTGAATCTAAGCTCCCCAAGATCGCTCCAGTGGTGGCCCGCGCTAATTACTTTTTGGTAAAAGGCCGCCTCCAGAACAACCCTCGGCGAGGGTTGGCGATTGTGGCCGAGGAGGTACTGGACTTGGAGGAGGCGCTCACGCACACTGGTCGGGCAAAATCACGTTTGCCTCGCGCAGCTTTGACTGCAGCGCCTTGCAATCAATGTCATGCACGCTACATCCGGCATCCACCGCCATAGCAGCAGCAGTGCCAGCTGCCTGGCCGTAACACGTGCAGTGAGGTATCAAGTTCCACACATTGTTTATGAACTCTGTGGAAGAGAATCCCCGGCATGCCACAAGGAGTCCTTCGATCCCCCGAGGAACGAGGGCGCGATAAGGTATGTATAGGAAAGGATGTTCGAGCGCCATCCGACCGGTGTCGGTATTAGGCAGCATGCAGATGGTATCCTCAAAGACACGATCGGCTTTCAGGTCCTCCTCTGAATACACGTATTCGCCAATAAGTCGTTTACCGCCAGTGGTCCCAAGCTGAGGCGCTGTAAGCATGATCCAGCTTTGCTCGAACCCTGGCACATTGCGTTTGAGGAACTCCCAGCACTCAACTAGTCCCCTGCGCGCCTCGATCTCTACTCGCGTCAGCTCTTCGACATCGGTCTGATCTCTAGCAGGAAAATGGGGCTGAAGTGTTACGACGTCCTCGTGGTTAGGCAGCATGTCCTCAAAGAAAAAGCCGCTCAAAGTGTCAGCGCCAATCACCTCCATCATCCACTTTCTAACCCCATCTGAGGTCGGGCGCAGGCTCGCGCGGCTCATGACTATGGCGGAGGCCTCGCCCATCATCCGCGCGTACTTCTCTGGCTCAGCGGCGCGGAAGGCGTTGCGTCTGGCGATGTCAACATTCGTTATCCAGCAGCCCATGGCCAGATTGGAAATCCGCAGCCCAGGTCTGATCTGGGCGTCGTAGTCGGCCCCTGCCAAGGCAAAAACATCGCCGTCGCCTGTGCAGTCAATCACCACCTGGGCGAGGACTGCTTGCCTACCGGACTTACTTTCGAAGATCATGCCCCTAACGGCGTTTCCGTCCATGATGGGGCTTACCCCCCAGGAATGAAGCAGTAATTCCACCCCGGCTTCAATCGCCATTTCACCCAGCTCGTACTTGAGAATCTCCGGGTCGGCCAAAGCCGTATAGATGACCCTCAGGTCTCCGTCCTCGGGATGGCGACGCAAGTAGAAAAAGCTGTAGTTGTGAGAGAGATAGTACTCGACCGCCCGCGGGTCGCTCGTCCCCCACACACGCCGATCGGGAATGTGAACAGCATCTTTTTTCTTCAGACGGTCAATGATCTCCTGACATATCCCAGCGATGCCTTGCTGGCCTTCAATCGTAGCCAGATTCGGAATAGCATTGACCAAACCGCCAGTTGCCATGCCTCCCAGATACCCGTAGCGCTCCATGAGAATAACCTTTGCTCCGTTGCGGGCAGCTGCAATTGCTGCCGCAACGCCCCCTGGACCGCCACCCACAACGAGCACGTCTGTCTCACGGAATACAGGGGTTTCACGAGAGGGTTCGGTGATTGTCCTAGAGATTGACGGCTGCTGCATAGCTTAGCCTCCCATTCTTGCGAAAAGCCCGGCGCGTGAGACACACCGGGCCTGCGTGAGACACACCGGGCCTAGGGGCACCACAGCATCTCGTTCCAGTAGCTCCTTAGTCACAGCTTATATCGTGCCATGCAGGCGGCTGTCAACGAACGCTCAAGCACGGAGACTCGGGCAACTCGATGGGCAAAGGCTGAAAACAGACTTTGGAGGTGCGAGTCTCCGAGACGGGAGTCGATGCGCGCAACCCGGAGCTGGCGAAACCATACGACGCAAGCGCACGTCAAAGTGTGTGAGCGCTCGCAGACCAGGTGGGAGAAACAGAATGCAGGAAGAGGCGCATCATGAAGAAGCCAAGGTGGTACCAAGTGTACAGCGCCATCGCGCTGGTAGCGCTGGTGTTAGCCCTTGCCGCTGCAGCAGGTAGCGGGTGTGGCGGTCAGGTGAACGCCACAACTGGCCCAGTCAAGCTGACCGAAGCTGACAACGGCAAGACCATAACGATCAAGGTAGGCCAGACCATCGAGGTTACACTGCCGGGCAACCCCACGACCGGCTACGGCTGGGGCGCCGCGCTCGCCGACAAGGACAAGGCTCTTCTTGAGCAAGTGGGCGAGCCGGTCTACACGCAGGACAAAACCGACGGAGAATTGGTGGGGGCAGGAGGAACCTACACTTTCACCTTCAGAGCGAAAGCTGCAGGCGCCGCCACTCTTAAGTTGACGTACGCCCGGCCCTGGGAGACAGTGGAGCCGCTTGCGACCTATCAAGTAACGGTGACCATCCCCAAGTAGGACGTACTTCTTGGCCGCGCCACTTGGCGCATTGCCGACCAAAGACCGCGAGAGGAGTAAAGGCCGCGAGAGGAGTTGTGGTCGTCGCCTCCCGGACTCGAAGTGTAGCTCGTCAGCCCGGACGCGAAGCCCGGCCCAAGCAAAGGCCGGGCTTCGCGACGTGCAAGGACACAGGCAAAGCTGATAGACTACGGACTCGCCTGACGATCGGCTCTAGCTAACGAAAGGCCTGCGTAGTGAATGTCTTTGCGATAGGTGTTCTTACATTTATTGCTTTCATTCTGGGGTCACTGCCCTTTGCTGTTTGGGTAGGCAGAAGGCTCTCTGGTCAAGACGTGAGAGCAGTGGCTGACGGCAACCCCGGGACGGCTAATGCTTTTCGCGCAGGCGGCTGGCGCACGGGGTTTCCCGTTCTCGTCCTAGAAGTCGGAAAGGCTGGGGTGCCTGTAGGGCTTGCCAACCTGGCGTTTGGAACCAGCCTGTGGCGCGTTTTACCGATTGCCTTTGCTCCCATTCTGGGCCATGCTTTTTCTCCTTTCTTGCGTTTTAAAGGTGGCAAAGCAATCGCCGCGACTTTCGGGTCGTGGATAGGCCTTACTGGGTTTTTCTATCCTCTGGTGCTTGGACTGGGCATGGGTGTGGCATATGGAGCAAAGCTGGTCGACGCCCTTGCTGTGCTTGTTGGCGTTCTTCTGTTCGGTCTGTTTCTACTTTTCGCGGGAGCCCCACTAGCCCTCTTTGTCTTTTGGGCTGGCACTTTGGTACTGCTTGCTTGGACTCACCGCCGCGAGCTTTTGCAGGTAGTTGAGGTCCGCAGGCTGCGAGCTGCCCGCCGATGATGTTCCATTCGAGCTGGAGTAGAAGCTGCCACCAGTGCTCGAGATAGCGCAAGTCGTCAGAATAGTTCTGCTTGTCCTATTAGCTGGCATAGCCGTCTCAAACCTTTTCTCCCTAAGACGCGTCGAGAGCGTCCGGGACGCGGGGAGCAGATGCAGCGAGCAGGAGCAACTGCCCTTTGTTTCTGTCCTTGTACCCGCTCGTAACGAAGAGGCCAACATCGAAAAATGCCTCCGATCGCTTGCTGCGCAAGACTATCCTCACTTTGAGGTTCTGGTCGTGGACGACTGCTCTACGGATCAAACGCCAGCCATCCTCCGTCGTCTTTCGGAATCCCATAAAGTGCTCCGGGTTCTGTCTGGAAAACCACTGCCCGAGGGTTGGCTCGGAAAGCATTGGGCGTGTCACCAACTTGCACAGGTCGCGCGAGGTGACTATTTGTTGTTCACGGACGCTGACACTGAGCATCACCCCGCTATGTTGCGCGACGCCGTGAGAGCAAGCCTCACTATGCAAGCAGACCTTCTTACCGGCATCCCCCGCGAAATCACTGTTACTTGGGGGGAGAGATTAGTGGTCCCGGTTATTGGCTGGGCCGTGTGCAGTTTACTTCCCTTTGGTCTCGCTCACCGCTTGAGGAGTTCGCTGCTCTGCTTGGGCGTCGGACAATTCATGTTGTTTAGGCGGAAAGCCTTCGAGAGCGTCGGCGGATTCGCGGCTATCCGCCAGGATCCGGTCGACGATGTTGCCTTGGCAAGACGCCTCAAGGCCGCAGGACACAAGTGGAGATTCGTCGACCTAACCGAGCGGGTCTCCTGCCGCATGTACACAAGTTTGGAGACCGCCGTGGATGGTTTGGGCAAGAGCGTTTTCCCCGTCCTCGGGTATCGCCTCTGGCTGCTTGTTCTGGTCTTAGGAGTGCTTGCGTGGGTGTTCCTTGCCCCGGTTTGTGTACTAGTTGGATGGCTACTCGGATTTGAAATCAGCACACAGACGCTTCTGCTCAACGCCCTGGCTGTCGCACTCAGCCTCGGCTCGTGGGAAACTGCGATGCGACGGCTCGGCTATCCGTGGTATCAGGCCCTTCTCTTCCCTGTGGTAATAAGCGTGGTGATGTACCTGGCCGTTCGCTCGGCGCTCAAGTTCCAACGAGGAGAAGCGCAATGGAAGGGACGAACGTTGCCATGCGGCGATTTATCCAGCTTAGACCAAGACGGACAGGCGGAATCTAGACACCCGTGAACTCCCCAGGTCCTGACGCCCCCCATACGGTCGGATAGGCAGCATTTTGTGAGTCCGAGCAATTGTCTAGCAGAGCTGCTTCCCTGCTCCGACCGGGGAATTGCTTGGGGTCGGGTTTGTGAACATAGTGGTGTAATGAGTAAAGGGGTAGCCGGGCACTTCTCCGGCCACCCCCTCGTCCCGGCAAGACTTAAGTCCTCTTACGCCTCTACCCAGGGCGAGTCGTGCTCCCCGCTCAAGCAGATCACAAAGAAGCCGTAGGGTCTATCCACCCACCTCGTGATCAGCGGCAGGTGAGGAAAGCCGGCAGGGCAGATCACCACGGTCGGAGTGTTAAACACGTGGCGCTCGTAGTCCGGACCCAAACCGATTTCAAGCTCAGCTCCCATAAAGTTAATGTCGTTGGGATCAAGCCCAACAAACACCAGGATCTCTTCCTCTGGATGGATGTGCGCCTCGCCGCCCCGGTGCCATTTGCCGCACTGTGTGTAGTATCCCCAGGTGAAGTTGACCTCGAGATTCTCCACCTGATCGCCGTAGAGCCACACAAGGGAGTCAGCGTTGCCTGGTCCGATTAGCCCCACCTGCTCAAAATTCATGTGGGGATTAGAGGCCTGCAGGGCCTTTATCTTCTCAGGGTCCCTAAGTGCCTCTTTCATAGCCACCGGCGAGACAAAACTATCTAACGGTTTTATTAACCGAGCATACTTGGACCCGCTACTTGGCTCGGCAGCTGGTGAGGTGATTCTCTCTCCACTGTACTCAGGCGCTAGTCCAATCGTGTAGTGGACAACGGGATTCTCCAAATTGCTCACTGTAACCGGACCGTGCGCCGTACCTTTGGGGACCACCACCACCGCAGGCTTGTCGAAGGTGTGCTTCTCCCGCTCTTCTCCCAGCTCCACCGAGATCTCAGCTCCCAGTATCCAAAGGCCTTTTCGTTATCGATGCCTGCAAAAAGCAGAATCTCGTCAAAGGGGTGGACCACCATGCCCTCAGTCGGATGGTAAGTGCCTTCATGATTTAGGAAGCCGTAAGAAAAGTGAGCGTTGAACCCCTCGAGGTCTTTAGACTCCATCCACACACGGGGTTCTGCATAAAGATTGTCAGGAGGCTGCTGGACAAGCAGCGGCTTGACTAGGTGAGAAAACTCTTTTGCCCGGGCCACAGAATTCTCCTTTCACTGGTCGATCGGGGCCACCGCCGCCTGAGTTACTTTATGCCTACAAGTTCCTTTCTGCCGGACAGCCTACCCTCGTTTCCACTCATGGATCCTAAAGTGAGCAATGCGGATGCGCGCCATCTTCCCTTCGTCATCAAGGTTATAAAGCACCCAATTGGTCATCGCCAGGAGGTCCCCAGCCTTCATCGGCCCGATCGCTCCCCCGGCCATATCTTGAAAGCAGTCAAACACTGTATAAAGCTCAGCAAACACGAGGCCGTCTCCTGATAGGAAGTCCCTGAGTTCGAGCGTTTCTCTTACGTGCTGGTGCAGATTGGCATACACATCGACAAACTGCTGTGGCCCGTGAAGTGTGATTGGCGGCCGGCTCGGATCATCCAGGTTGGAGAAGTACTCGACGACGATGTCCGGCCGAAAGTACTCGGCTAGCTTGTCATAACGCCTGTTGTTGAAGTGGTCGATGTATTCCAGATATGCCTGTCTGTCCATCACTAACTCCTTCACCCGCGTCTAGCCCTCGGACCGTCAGTATCCCAAGTAAGCTTTCACAACTCTCTCATCAGCAGCGACATCGGCCGCCCTGCCGCTCACCGTGACCCGGCCTACCTCAAGTACGTATGCCCTGTGCGCGAGTCGCAGCGCCATTCTGGCATTCTGCTCAACGAGGAGCACCGCCACCCCCGCCTCGTGGATCTGCTCAATGATTCTCGCCACTTCCTTGACCATGAGTGGGGAAAGCCCTAGGCTAGGCTCATCCATCAGCAGCACCTTCGGCCTGGCCATAAGAGCCCTAGCTACGGCAACCATCTGTTGCTCGCCTCCACTAAGATCGCTGGCACGGTGATCTAGACGGCGCTCTAGTGCTGGGAAATGTCGATACATCCTTTCCAAATTCTCTCTAAGTTCAGAGCGGCTTTTTAGAAGGTATCCGCCCATTTGCAGGTTCTGCAGGACAGTGAGCGTGTAAAAAAGTTGTCTACCCTCAGGTACGTGGGCGATACCCCTTCTCACGCGCTCGTGAGGAGGAAGATCGTCTATCCGCTGCCCCCGGTACCAGATCTCTCCTGAGCTCGCCTTTTTGAGACCCGATATGGTCCGCAGTAAAGTGGTCTTACCCGCGCCATTCGCACCAAGTAGGGTGACGATCTCGCCTTCCTCCACTGTCAGAGACACGCCGCGTAGCGCCTCGGCTAGCCCGTAATGCACCCACAAGTCCTTGACCTCAAGCAGCATCTGTGTCCTCTCCCATGTACGCTTCTATCACCTGTGGGTTTTGCCGGACCTCCTCTGGCAGCCCTTCAGCGATTTTCTTCCCGTAGCTGATCACAGTGACTACGTCCGATATATTCATAACAACGCGCATGGAGTGCTCTACAAGCAGCACTGTCACCCCTCGCTGCCGGATCTTAAGGATGCGCTCCACCATCTCGTTGGATTCAGTCGGGTTCATGCCAGTGACGGGCTCATCCATAAGCAACAGCGTGGGATTACAAGCAAGAGCGATGCTTACCCCCAGAGCCCTTTGATGGCCGTGAGGCAAATTCCGTGCCAGCTCATAGGCATAGGGAGAAAGACCCATGAAGTCGATAATCTCGAGAGCTTGCTCAACGGCCTTGCGTTCTTGTTCCCGAGCTCGCCGGGTATGCAGAAACTCTCTCCATATGCCTGCCCTGTGGTGCAAATGAAAGCCGGTTAGGACATTGTCCAGGACAGAGTAATCCATGAAGAGAAACGTTTGCTGAAAAGATCGGGTGATCCCTTTCTTTACGATTTCGTGAGGCTCAAGGCCTGTGATGTTCTCACCTCGGAAGTAGATCTTGCCGCTAGTCGGGCGGAGCATCCCGGTCACAAGGTTGAATACTGTGGTTTTGCCAGCTCCGTTCGGACCAATCAAGCTGTGTATGGTCCCCGGCTTAACACTAAAGCTAAGGTCTGACACAGCCTCGAGCTTGCCAAAGTTCTTGCTGACACCCTCAAGCCTGAGAAGATCCGCCGATTCCTGCTGTGCACGTTCCTCGGTCAACGAGAATTCCCCCTGTAGTCCTGCCCAGCTTCCTCCTCTTTTTTCGCCCGCCCCAACAGGGGTGTCCAACCCCGCCCGGTTAACCGACGACGAACCTTCCGGTCTAACCAGCCAAGAACACCACCGGGAAGAAAGATAACCACCAGGATGATCACAACCGACGTGATGATGGACTCATACTCCGACGCCACCCGTAGGTACTCGGGCACAAACGCTAGTATCAACGCACCAACTAGCGGGCCTACTAGACTGTAGGAGATCCCGCCGATGACCACGTACATGATGACGTTCAAAGATTTTTCCAGTCCAAAAGTAGCCGGAACAGCCACCAGTGAAAATGCCATGTAGAACGTACCCGCTAAAGCAAGAAAGAAATTGCTGATTAGCACATTCGCCATTCGGTAGCGCACAACATCGATGCCGACCGAACTTGCCAGCTTGACGCTTTGTCCTATGGCACTCCACGAACGCCCGATCCGCGAATGGATCAACAGGTAATAACAAAGAAGATTGAATCCGATGAAGGCAACGCCCAGGTAGTACAGCTCGCGTTTGCTGTCAAACACCAGGCCCCCAATTGCGGGCGGCCTGATTACATCCGTTCCCCCCCAGCCGCCAAAGAACTCAACTGACCCAAACAACTGTTGAATAGCAAGGGCGATGACCATCCCAAACATCAAGAACACCATCATGCCCCGTGGGATGGCGACCCTGTAAACAAGATAGCCAAGCACCACCGAAACAAGCCCAGCGATTGGAATAGTCAGCCAGTAACTCAACCCGGCCTTGGTGATTAGCATGGCAGTGGTATAAGCCCCGATGCCCCACCAAGCAGCAGAGTCAAACCTGGGAAGGCCCACACGGATGGTAAACGCGAATGACAGCCCAAGCATGCCATACGTCATAGTCAGAATGAACAGTTGAACCGTGTAAGGGCCAACAAGCCATGGCAAAGCAAGAACAATAGCGAGAACCACCGTTAGAGCTGCCAACTTCTTCTTGGCCACTTCTGCTCTTAGGTTCGTCGTCACGCTCTTCTACTCCCCAGGAACGGGCAGTGGCTTTCCAAAAAGCCCACCCGGTCGGAAGAAAATTAGGATGGCCACAAGAACAAAAATCACTAGCAATCCGAGATGGCCGAAGAACTGAAACGCAAAGCTCTCCGCGATCCCCACCAAAAACGCAGCCAGCAAGGCGCCAGCCATGCTGCCTGTGCCTCCCACCAAGACCACCAGGAGAGCTTTGATGAAAATAGTTGACCCCATGGTCCCTGACGCTGCCAACACCGGCGCAACCAAAGCACCAGCGACTCCGCACAGACCGCAACCAACCGCCATGGCTGTCCAGAATATTCGCTCCGGATTTATGCCTTGGAGACTGGCAACGTCTCTGTTTTCAGCAGCAGCAAGCATGGATATGCCCACCTTCGTCTTCATAAAGAAATGGAGCAGCACCATGACCACGACTGCGCCAGCAATAACTGCAAGCTTGCCGTTTGGCACAGATACCCCGCCGACGCCGACAGTTCCTGGCACTACGGGTGGCAGCACTGCTTCCCGGGAGCCGAAACTCAGGATGGCAGCCTGAGCCACGATTGTCCCGAACGCCACCGTTACCAGCATCGTATTGAAGAATCCGGAGGGAAGCGTCCAGCGAATCACCCCAAAATACAGAAGGGCACCCAGCAAACCGGTGCCAAGCACAGCCAAGATCACGGCAACCGGATATGGAAGACCGAGGTGTTGAACAGCAGCGATGGTGGCAAAAGCGCCCAACATGTAGAACTGGCCCTGGGCGAAGTTAAAAACCTGGATGACGCCCAAAATCAGTGTGAATCCGGACGCTATCAGGGCATAAATGCCCCCAATCATTACCCCGTTCACAAGTATCTGCAGGAACAGAGCAAGATCCAAGAATCACACTCCCCTGAGTCGACTTGCGCTCATTCGCTTAGTTACATCGCCCAAAAGAAAAGACGACCACCCTGAGCCGAGCCCTGTACATGCACCTTGTGGCAACCCCAGCCTCTCGTGCTCAGGGCAGTCGTCATACTGTCACTACAGAACGCCAAGCTCCCACGCCGATGTCACCCTGGGAAGTCGCTCCCTCCTCGTATCACAAGTCTGAGAAGTCAAACAGGCTTTCCTCCTCGGGGAAAGTTGGTTTGCCGTGCTCCTCCCAGTACTTCTTGAACTGATCGACCAGGCCCAAAGCCTTGATGGACACCAGATACTGGTCCTTCACGCTTACAATGCGCTTTGCCACCATCTTTCCGTCATGAATCTCGTACATGTAATGCCCTGGAGCCGAATCAATTGTGTCGAGGATTCCAACGTCAGGCCGAGCAAAAAGCTGTGTGTGTCCGCAGAGAGTGGCCACGCCGTGATCCATGCTCTTAAGACACTTGGTAATCGCATCGACATCTGTACTTTGTGCAAGGTTTACTGCCTCTTCGAACAGGAACCACGGACCAACCCAAAATATGCCCTCTTGGCGCAGATCCCCGTACTCCTGTTGATAGCGATCAATTAGGGCCAGCATTTTTGGATCCTTCTGGATTCCCCGAGGATCGTAGTACATACCGGTCCAGCCTTCGACGTAGTCCTTTCCGACTTGAGCCACTATGTTTTCCAGCAACTGCGGGTCAATATTCCCTGGATAGATGAACTTGTCGTACCCGACATCCTTTAGAGCTCTAATGATGTTGACCAGATGATCAGAATTGCTGACGTAGGCCAGTTCCACCAGGTCCGGGTTGAGACTCTTTACCTTGGTAGCCACTGGGCCGAAGTCAGTTGTATCGTTTGGGAAGGTTATTGGTTCAAGCTCTTTTAAGCCCGCCAACTCACCCGCACGAGCCCAGTTAACGTTGCCAACCTGCGCCTGGAGCGTATCAGTATCAACAATGACCGAGGTCTTTGCCCCTTTGTCTACATAGTACTTCTGCATGTTATAAGCAGCACCGAGAGCGAACGACAGGCACTGACCGCGGATCACATATTTGAACTCTGGCTTGAGAGTGTCAGGACTGAAGTCAGTGCCCATCCAAAGAACTTTGTTGGGCTCTGTGATTGTTACACCAACCGACGGAACGTCAGTCCATGTGCAGACTATGTATTTGATCCCGTCCTGCAGTACTGCTTTCTCATAGGCCGAGCGAGATTTAGTGGTATCAGCGATTCCACAGTCGTACACCACGAACTCGACCTTGTATTTCTTGCCGCCGATTTCCCAACCCCCCGCCTCGTTCTTGATCTTAGCGAAAAGGTTGAGCCACTTTTGCATCTCAAGCCCCTGTGGAGTGCTCAAGGAGACCATCGAGCCAATCTTGAGAACCTCAGTCGGTTCCGACGGAGCTGTGCTCGAAGTCCCCCCGGCAGTGCTAGTCGTTGCCTCCTCACCACAGGCAACCAAGAAGACGACAAAAACAATTGCAATAAACAACCCGGTAGCCACGCACCATGATTTTCGCATCGTCGCCCCCTTCAAAGCCTAATGTGTACCCCTGTCTGAGTATCCGGTGCGCGGTGGTCTGAGCGAGCGCCGCTCCTGGCACAGAGGGCAATCCAACACCTAGGTGCCGGATACGATCCGTGTCTTTCGGAGACCAAGAAAGGCGTCTGGCCATCGGCACCCCATCGGCAGCCTATCACCGGCCCTAGGACGTGTCAACAACTCGCATTGTATGAAATCTATCCCCCAGCACCCTGTGCCGGCCTGTTCTCTAACCTTGGCCATCTTTGCCTTCCTACCTCCACCAGCGCGGTAGACTTCCCGCGGACGGTCGGGAAATTGCCAAGACCAAGCGGGTGGTACGATTGAGAGGATGTTGCGAAAGGAGCCAATATGGAACAACCAGTCTTTGCCAGTAAAATTCCCGACCCATCTCCCATCCTCGACCGTCTCGCCATCACGCAGCCCCTCGTGGCCTTCTATGACGCTCCCGATCCCGCACCCTTTGCCCCCTTGGTGGAACCACGCGGCCGCGAGTGCATATTTGCTTCTTTCAAAGACTGGCGGGAAGGTCGTACGCTTCACCTGACCAAGCAAAAGCACGGCTGCGGCGGTGGCCATCTGCTCGGTGTCCAACCCAGATCACGGGAGGAAATGGTGGCTTTTCTGTGCGACCAGGAGGGGCTTCGCGCCACCCGGGACCTTATGAACCAGTGGCTAGATGTAGCACCTCGCTACATTCCGATTCACGAGCATATCCTCATTGGCCCCTTTAGGCCCGAGCAGTACGAATACCTGCGCACCATCACGTTCTTTGTCAACCCTGACCAGCTCGCGGTGCTTTTTTCAGGCGCCGTGTACTACGCCGCCCCGGCCGACCCGGAACCTGTCATCTCACGCTTTGGTTCGGGCTGCATGCAGCTTACCTCGGTGTTTAACAGCCTCGATATTCCCCAGGCAAGCATTGGTTCCCTTGATCATGCCATGCGCCGATACCTCGAGCCTTGGATGATCGCTTTCACCGTGACGCGGCCCATGTTCGAACAGCTATGCCGGTGGAGCCAAGACCCCAAGAGCTCATTACACACTGAGTTCACGAATAGCCTGATTAAGGCCCGCGGAGGCTCGCTCGCGACGCGATGAGGAGGTCGGGAGCCATCTCACCGCCTGACTCCGCGCCGTCTAGAACCGCCCAGACCGCGCAACCTCTGTGGACCCGGAGTTTTGTGTTGATCTCCGTGGTCAACTTCTTGCACGCGGTCTGTTTTCTGCTCCTCATGATCGTAATGTCTAAGGTAGCCACCGACCGCTTTGGCGTGACCCCTGCGATAGCCGGACTTGCAGCCAGCATCTTCATAATTGGCGCTTTTGTGGTCCGTCCTTTTCTGGGGAAGTGGATATACCGCATCGGGCAGACAACCACTCTGTATATTGGCTCTGTCCTTAGCGTGGCGCTCACCATAGCCTACTTCGGCGCTAACAACAGCCTGCTTTTGCTAGCCGTCCGCTTCTTCCACGGAGTTGCTAACTCCACCACCGCCATGGCGGTCGCGACGATGGTGGCCAACGTGGTCCCTCGTGAACGTTATGGAGAGGGAATTGGCTACTTTACCCTGGGCCAGACCCTGTCGACCGCTATAGGTCCTTTTGTCGGCCTGATGCTCCTTCAGCACGGCGGGTTTACCGCAATCGTAGCCACTTGCGCAGTCATCGCCGGCATTGCTCTTGTGCTCGTCCCCTTCTTGCGAGTCAAAGAGCCCGTGCTTACGCCGGAGCAATTAAGGGAGGAAAAGGGCGGGAAGCTAAGCAGTTTCGTTGAGCCGCGCGCCGTACCAATCGGTATTGCGCTCATGATCACCTATCTTTGTTATTCAAGCATTTCTTCGTTTCTTGCCCTCTACGCGGAGCGCATCAATGTCACGACGGCAGCTAAGGCCTTTTTCATTGTTTACGCAGCGGTGGTGTTCCTTACTCGGCCAAGCGCGGGGCGGCGCTTTGATACCAGGGGAGAGAACTCGGTAATGTATGTCTCAATCGCCGTTTTTGCCCTGGGTCTCACTGTGCTTGCCCTGGCAAACCACGGAGCCGTGCTTCTCCTGGCAGCGGCTGTGCTGGGTCTAGGGTTTGGCACCGTTCAGTCCTGCGGAAGAGCCCTTATTATCAAGGTCACTCCACTACACCGCATGGGTCAGGCCAATTCCACCTTTTACATTTTTGGCGACACCGGGCTCGGGGTGGGTCCGCTCATTTGCGGTCTTCTCATTCCCCTCACCGGCTACCGCGGCATGTACGGAGTGATGGCGGGGCTCGCTGTGGTATCACTAGCCCTGTATCACTTTCTACACGGGCGGCGAGTCAAGACCGGTCACGTCTGACCAAGCTGCCCTCGCACCCTGGGCAGAGAAACCCCGAGCCAAAGCACGATACTTAGCAGCGAAACCCCAAGAATGAGCGCGCCGATAGTCTCTGCTCGCCCCCACAGGTCAAGCGACACCACCACTATCCCCATGCTAGAAATGGTCATGTGAGCGGCCCCCATCAAGCCAGCCACCGACCCGGCGTCGCCCTCGTGCTGCGAGAGCAGAAGATTTGCCGCTGGCGGACGCGAACAGCTAAAAGCTAGCGCCGCTGGAATAAAGCAGAGGATAAACGCCCACGGCCCTTGCCTGCCCACAAGCAGAATTAGCAATCCACTTAGCGCCGACACAGCAAAGCTCCCCGTTACAATCGTGGCCCGGCGGAATCGCCGCGAGATAAAGACATAGACCTGGGCCCCTACTGCCGAGCTAATGGCAAACAAGGCAAAGAAGAAGCTAAAAACTTGCCCCGAAACCCCAAACGTGACCTGGTACACGTAGGAAGAACCCGAAATAAATGCCATCATGGCAAGACCAAGCAAAGAGAAATTGAGAATCAAGAGAAGGAAGGTCCGGTTCTTCGCCACCACCCCAAGACGCTTGAGAGAGGCAAAGGGGTTGCCGACTAGTTTCTCGGGCACCGTTTCTTGGTAAATGAAAGAGCCCGCCAAGACCAGCACACCCAGTAAAGCCTGCGCTACAAACGCTCCACGCCAAGAGGTAAAGCGCAGGATCAGGGCGCCAATCATGGGAGCCACAGCTGGAGAAAGCACGGTCATGGTTTGAATAACTGCCAGAATCACCTCGCGTTTTCGACCCTGATAAACGTCTTTTACGATCGCCGTTGCGCTGGAACTGGCCGAGCCCGTGCCTAGAGCCTGTAGCACGCGAAAAACCATGAGCTGATAGACGTTTACCGCCACAGCACAGAGAACGCCCGCCAGTGTGTAGCACGCCAAACCCACCAGCAACACCGGCTTACGACCAAAGCGATCGCTCAACGGGCCCCAGACAAGCATCGAAACTGCGTACACAACAAAGAAAAGAATTAGTGTGAGGTTAGTTTCAAACTCGTGTACGCCAAAGTACTTGGTGATCCCCGGTAACGCTGGAAGATAAAGATCCGTGGAGAGAGCGGGGAAGGCAGTAAGGGCGGCAAGAAAAACTATTAAGCCTCGCCGCCCTAAGTATTTCTGCTCCCTTGTCACTGACTCTTGCGCCATTCGTTTATTACGGTAACACATGATCCTGCACTTGCCCCGCAGACCTGCGGCCTGCAGGGTCGGTCCGCATGCGAAAAGCCGCGACCGCATGCGAAAATCTACAAGCAAAAGTTCTTGTTTTGGGGGAGACTGCATGAAGGATTTCAAAGATAAGGTTTTGTTCGTAACCGGAGGAGGTTCCGGAGCAGGTTTAGGTCAAGCCAAAGTCTTTTCCGAGGCGGGTTGCAAGGTTGTAATTGCTGACATTAGACAGGATCACCTGGACGAAGCCATGGAGTACTTCCGCCAAAAGGGGGCTCCGGCGCACGCAATCAGGCTTGATGTAACTGATCGGGCAGCCTTTGCCGCCGCCGCCGACGAAGTCGAAGAGGTCTTCGGCAGCCCGCCACAACTGCTTTTTAACACTGCGGGCGTCAACGCCTTTGGGCCAGCCGAGGCCTCAACTTTTGAAGACTTTGACTGGGTGATGGGGGTTTGCCTAGGCGGAGTGATCAATAGCATGGTCACCTTCGTGCCGCGCATGATCAAAGCTGGCAAAGGTGGCTGGATTGTCTCCACTGCTTCTATGGGTGGCTTTTGGGGCACTCCCTTTACTGCCCCGTATTCCGCTGCCAAGGCAGCTGTGATAAATCTCATGGAAAGTTACCGCCTTGCCTTAGCCAAGTACGAGATAGGTGTGTCGGTCCTGTGTCCGGCAGCCATCAACAGCAACATCCACGAGGCCAGACTCACAAGACCGGCTCACCTGGCCAATAGCGGTTATCTAGAGGATGAGCTTGCCATCAAAGCTCTTAAGATTATCTACGAGTCGGGTATGGACCCTATCGAGCTCGCGCACTGGCTGAAAAAGGGAATCGAGGAAGAGCGCTTTTACATCATCCCGTACCCGGAGGAAAAAGAAGCTCTCGAAAGACACTTCAAGGAAATCGTTGACTCTGTGCTTCCCATCGAAGCCGACCCCGAAGGTGTGCGCAAGCGGAAGGAAGCCATGAAGCGGCTAGCAGAGTTGGCAGAAGAAGAAGCCCGGAAGAATCCAGGACGGCCCCTAGGACCCCTGTTCGGTCGGGCGCGCCCAGACCTTGACTGGGTAAAACCCATCCAGATGGGGCCACCGCCTTCGTCAGAGAACAAATAGACAGAGACGCATACCGGCGGCTGGACGGTCCACCGGGAACCAGCCGAATGACACGCAAGACAACAGTCGCACGGTCCACAAGGCGGCAGCCGGATAACACACCAAGGGGCAACTTGATTGTCTCCGGGACGGCAAAACATGTCGCTCAAGCGAAGCGGTACCAGACTCACTCTTCCTGACGACGCGTCGGTGATTGTGGTCGGCGGCGGGCCAGCTGGATCGTTTTTTGCTCTTCGTCTGTTGCGCGGCGCTCGCGAGATGGGCAAGCGAATCAACGTCGTAATCCTTGAGCGCAAGAGCGAGGTGTGCTTTTACGCACCACTACCGTTTGCGCTTTGGGAGGGATGCAATTACTGTGCTGGCGGCCTCTCCCCTCGCTTACTCGATGCCCTCAGAGCAAGCGACCTCGAAGTGCCCGAGGAGATAGTGGAAAGCCGAGCGGTGGAGGTTGTTGTACACGGGGACTGGAAGAGCATTCAGCTTTTCGTGCCCGACGGTCGCGAAATGATCTCGGTGTTCCGCGGTTCACGCCCGCGGCAGCGCCTCGGTCGCTACACCAATTTTGATACCTGGCTTCTCAACCAAGCTGCTGAAGAAGGGGCTCAGATACTCACCGCCGAGGTGGTCGGCCTCTCTCGATCGGCGGAGGGCAAGCCGGTGGTTTACTACCGAGTTCCCGAGGCTCCGGACGTATCTACGAGCTCGGTCGAGGCGGATTTCGTCGCCTTAGCTGCAGGAGTTAACCGTCGTCCCGGGGGTGACTTGCAAGATGATCCGTTTATGCGCGAACTTCAAAAGCTTCTGCCCCGGTTTCGCCCGCCTAGGGTGAGACGAGCTTTGATAGCGGAAATGACTGACGATAACGAGCAGCTGGGGCTGATTGAAGGTGAGGTGCATTTTGCTCAGTACGGTTCAAAAGACCTTAGGGTGGACATGGCCTCGGTCATGCCCAAACGAGGATGGCTCACCACAGCCATCTTGGGTAAGTGCGTTGACCAGGCTGAACCCGCAGCCCTCCTTGGCATAGTACAAAGATTTCTCGACCTACCCAACATCCGGCGCGTCGTTCCCCACAGTGCCCGTCTACGCGTACGGTGCCTCTGTCACCCGAACATGACAGTGGGTGTGGCAAGAGGACTGGTTGGTGACCACGTAGCGACCGTTGGCGATTTGGCGGTGTCACGCCTTTACAAGGACGGCCTGTATTCCGCATTTGTTACTGCGTCTGCTTTGGCGGACTGCTGCATAACTGAGGGCATCGATCGTAAGAGCCTGAGACGGCACTATCTGCCTGTGGTAAAGCGACTTCGCAGGGACAACGTCTACGGAGCGCTGATTTTCGCCTTAAGCCGCGTTGTCCTTTCCCATCCCACTTTTAGCCGCATCCTTTATCGGGCAGTCATAACGGAACGAATGACTAAGCCACGCGAACGTCATCGCCTGGCTCCGGTAGTTTGGAAGGTAGCTTCCGGCGATGACTCGTACAGGCGAGTACTCCTCGAGATGATTCACCCCGTGGCCCTTTGGCGCGTACTCCGCGGCGGAGTCTTGTTAACCATAAGGGACGTCCTTACCGAACGGTTGTTTGGTCTCGATTGGACTGGCATCCCGCGATATATGACCGGCGTGCCCCCGGATCACGTAGAGGCAACTAGACGCGCCCTCTTTGCCGCCCAAGGTCTTGAACCTCCACCTCGGCCACCGCATATCGAGCGAATGTTCACCATCCGGATAAGGGCGAGCAAGCGGGCAATTCTTGAACAACTGGGTTCGTTTGGAGATACGGACCGTCGCTACCTAAAGCCGCGCTTTGTACACATCTCACGTGTTAAGGGTGAACCAAATCAGATAGGCACGGTCATTCGTTACGAGGTCCCATTGGTGAAGCTGGCATTCAGTGTAGCTCTTGAGAGACTAGAACCTGAGCGCTACCTCCTATACCGCATTGTAGACGGACTGGGAAAAGGGGGCATCCTTGCCTTTGTGCTTGATGAGCTGCGGCCGGGCGTAAGTTTGCTTACAATCTACGTAGGTTTCGACTTCCCCAAGGGGCGCGGTCTTGGCCGGCTAGGATGGACAATCGCCCGTCATCTTTTCCCCGAATTTGCCCATGACGTAGTGTGGAATCACTCACTGTGTCAGATCCGTCACCTAGCAGAGACACAGGATAAGCCGATATAGCTTTGTCCAGCCAAGGTGAGAGGCATTCGGTTGTAGAGCTAGGCCGTAGAGTATGAAGAGCGCGCGGGGCGCCGAGGCAGAAGACGCGCGGGGCGCCTTCTCCCAAGAGAAGGCGCCCCGCGCACCCCTAAGACTGCGACTGCCTCACGGAACTGTGACAAATATCTGCTTTACGTTCTTGGCCTTTCCATCGGGGCCGATGGCATTGATCCAGTAGGGCTCATTGAGCACAGCGTTGATGCCGGTCGACTTGAGACCGCCCACGTAGGCGCCGTCACCCCACAGGGTCTTGAACGTGCCAGGCTCAGTCATCTGCTGGTACTTCTCAAACACCACCTGCGGATCGACACTCTGGGCCTTCTCGATCGCCTGGAGCAGCACCCACAGGCCGTTATAGCCTACGAGGTAAACATCAGCGATCTCGTCCTGGGCGGGATAGCCAGCCGCCTGATACTCGGCATGAGCGTCCTTCATGGCCTGCGGCAGCGCCTCAAGGTCAGACAAGCACACACCGGCGCCAAACATGTCGGTCACGCCGCCGCCAGCGATCCGGGCAGCAAACTCGACGTCAAGGTGCGTAGCACACATGACAGGGCCCTTAAAGCCTTGTTCACGGGCCGCCTTGGTCACGAAGCCCCACGTAGTCGGTGTGGACACTGCCACCAGGATTGCATCAGGCTTCGCGGAAAGCAGACGCTGTACCGGCGGGTTGTAGTCAGCAGTGTCCGGAGCCATCTGCTCCAGCTGTCCTACTCTCTCGAGACCACGAGTTGGCAGGTAGGTGCCTAGCCAGTCAAACAGGGCCACCGTACAAGCCTCGGTCACACCGCACACAGCGATCTTCTTGGCCTGCGGATAGTTTTCCGCCAGGTAGTCCAAGAGATGCGGGATCATCTCGTCGTTTGCCCAATGGAAACGGGCATGCAGAGGCTTGTCCGGCGACACGTCCGTGTTGCCATCGTATTGGATAGCCCGAGAGGCGTTCTTGGTATCCACGTCAGCAAGCATTACCCCGGCCTCGGCGCAAATCGGGTAAATCACGTTCTTAAACGCGTCTACCAGCGGACCCATGATGTACTTGGCGCCGTCCTGCTGGATCATTTTCTGAACAACAGTGGCAGCCTGGTCCACGCTCATGGCGTCATCTTCCACCACAAGCTTGATCTTGTAGGTATCGTTCCCGATCTTAAGACCGCCAGCGTTGTTCACGTGGGCAGCGGCAAGCTCCCAACCCCTCTTGGCTGCCATTCCGCCAGCGGCCGCCGGACCGGTGAGGAACGCATCGGCGCCAATTACCAGTTCCTTTACCTCCCCAGCCGGAGCAGTGGTCTCGCTGCTGGCTGGCGCGGTCGTCTCAGAGCTAGCTGGAGCGGAAGTTGTGGGCCCCGCCGTGGTGGAAGGCCCTGCTGTAGTGGTGGTTTCCTCTTCCCCGCAAGCTACCGCCATTACGCTCACGAGGACAAGGACCAACATCAGAACCAGCCACGAGGAAAGTGCTGTTTTTTTCATGTCGACCCTCCTGTCCGCACGATCTTTAGGCTGTAAAACCCCGTAGATTTGCAAACCGGCTAAGATTTGCTTCTCTTTGCCTCATTCTACGCCTGTCCCCACCTCCTTGCCGCGCACGACTCTTCGCAGTTTCCCGTACCAAGCGGGAATATACTGGGGCAAGGCCACCAGACCCCGCGGCATAAAGAACACTATCAGTATAAGCACCGAGCCAGCGATAAGCGGCCAGTACTCATCCACACTGCGCCCCAGCTCACGCAAGATCATGAACACGGTTGTACCGAGGATCGGTCCGTAAAAACTCTCCGCGCCCCCCACGACCATGTACAGCAGACAGTAAACCGAGGTAAAGAAGTGAAACACGTTCGCTGGCGTACTCGTTGGGGAGAGAGCGTGTACGTGGAAAGCGTAAAGACCCCCCGCAAGTCCGGTGAAAAAGCAAGCAACGATAAAGATGAAGATCTTATGGGCGGTAACGTTAACCCCAACCGACTTGGCAAGCTCGTCAGCCTCGCGAATCGACTTCCACACAAGGCCCACCCGCGAGTTTTCCATACGGTAAAGAATGAAAAGACAGATGCTGACGACCACCACCATCAAGTAGTAGTACTCGATGTTGGTCTTGGTGCCAAAGTTTATCGTGTGCCCAGCGATGGTGATCTTAGGGTTAACCCCATAGAACTGAAAGCCCTGCCACCCGCCGGTAAGCCAGTCCATGTATCCGGCAAGGTAAAGAAGAATAAACCCAAGCAGTAGAGTACAGATCACAAAATATATTCCCTTCACGCGGAAGAAGGGATAAGACACCAAGGCCGCAATAGCGGCAGCCACGAGGCCACCCAAGAAAATGGTTAACCAGGGAGAGAGCCCAGCCTTAGTAGTAAGAAGGGCCGCGGCGTAGCCTCCCACCAGCATGAATCCAGCGGTTCCCAGAGACATCTCTCCGGTACGGAAAATAGCTCGCATGCTTGACGCGGCCAGGATCATGACCGCGATCAGAATCATTATGTGGGTCCAGTAGGTACCCTTGTTTGCCCCTAGACCCCCGCGCAGTATCCAGGGCAGGGCCAAGATCACCACGTAGATGATCGGAGTAGCTATAAATCTTGATAGTGAGTTCTGTTTCCTAGTCATGACCAAACAGTCCTCTAGGCCGGAATATCAGGAAGGCGATAACCAGTACCAACGGCAGAATGATGCCCATCTGGGAACCAAAGAACAGAGCAAGCAGACTCTCCACAATACCCAGAATGAGCCCACCAGCCACAGCTCCGGGAACACTACCCAAGCCACCGATAACGATCAGAGTGATTCCCTTCATGAAGGCCAGTCCGCCCATGTAGGGGTCCAGGTTAAAAATACTCCCGCCCAGCGCGCCGCCCACAGCGGCCAGTCCGCTACCGATGGCCACCACCATGGCGGACATTACGTTGGGGTCTATGCCCTGCATAAGAGCCCCTTCCCGGTGCTGCGCCGACGCCACCATGGCCAAACCGTACTTGGTGCGTTTGAGAAACGTCTGCAGCGCCAAGGTCAGGAGCAACGCCATCACAATGGCAATCACTCTTTCCCGGGAGATATAGACCCCAGCCAAGTTGAATGATCCCTGCCAAAGAGAGGGAAGCTGCTTGGTTCCCTTGCTGAAGATAAGCATGACCCCGGTTTGCAAAATCAAGCTAAGTCCGGTGGTCACGCAAACGTACGAAAGGAAAAGACCTTTTAGTGGCCGCAGAAAGACGCGTTCGAGGATCAGACCAAAAATGGCGGTAGTGATCATGCTGATAAACACCGCCAGATAAAGATTGATACCCTTAAGAACGCACAAGAAATACACGGTAAAGGCACCAATCATATACACTTCACCGTGTGCAAACTGAAGAATATTCATGATACCCAGGATGAGGGTTAGTCCCAGGCCGATGAGTACATAGGTCCCGCCCATGCAGAGACCGTTAATAATGCTTTGTATGATGTCCTGAGCACCTATGTCCATAGACTAGCCTCTCACCGGGAGCGCAATCCTACAGTCCAAGGTATGCTCTCCTTACCAGGTCGCTTTCCATGAGCTCCTTAGTCAACCCACATGCCGCGATACTGCCCGTTTCAAGAACGTAGCAGGTATCTGACACGCCCAAAGCTAGACGAGCGTTTTGCTCTACTAAGAGAACAGTAAGCCCTCGCTCGTGAATTTCACGAATGATCTTTCCAATCTCTCTTACCATCATCGGAGAAAGACCGAGGGACGGCTCGTCCAGCAAGAGCAGCTTAGGGTCACCCATAAGGGCACGAGCGATGGTGAGCATCTGCTGTTCGCCGCCGCTTAGAGTGCGGGCCTGCTGGTTTCTTCTCTCTTTGAGACGCGGGAAGTGCTCGAAGATCTGCTCCAGAGTCTGCTCGACTTTGGCACGGTCCTTTTGCAAATAGGCCCCCACTTTGAGGTTCTCAAGAACAGTCATGTAGGGGAAAAGACCCCGTCCTTCGAGCACATGACGAATACCGCGGGCCACGATCTTGGGCGGAGACTCTCCATCAATGCGTTTCCCCTCAAACCAGATTTCGCCTGCGTATGGTTTGACTAGGCCCGTGATTGCTCGCAGCGTGGTGGACTTGCCGGCGCCGTTCGCGCCAAGCAGACTAACTACAGAACCTTCCTCAACCTGAAGCGAGATGCCCTTAAGTACCTGGGCACCTCCATAACGAACCCAAAGATCCTTGACTTCAAGCAGCATCGTCTTCCGCCCCCAGGTAAGCTTCTATGACCACTGGGTCATTGGCAATTTGAGTCGGGGTTCCCTCAGCAATCTTGCGACCGTAGCTGATTGCGACAATGCGGTCACACAAACCCATCACCGCTTTCATGTTGTGCTCGATCACAATCAGGGTCAACCCTTTCTCTCGCCGAAGCATGCGCACAGTTTCGAGCATCTCCGCTACTTCCTCAGCGTTCATCCCCGTAACCGGCTCATCGAGCAACAAGAGCTTGGGGTCAGCAGCCAGCGCAATCGCCAGACAGAGATGCCTCTGGTTGCCGTGCGGCAGATCCGAAGCCAAAGTGTCGATAGCGTGACCTAAGCCGACGAGCTCCAAAATCTCCTTTGCTCTCGCCTCCAACTCTCTTTGCCTGCGGCGAGCCCGCGGCCCACCAAGCAAGAAGCCAAAGAGACCGAGGTGGGTATGGAGGTGCATGCCCATAAGGACATTCTCAAGAGCCGTGGAGTTGGGGAAAAGAACGTTGCCTTGGAAGACGCGAGCAATGCCCGCCCGTGCAACCTTGTAGGGCGGAAGGCCGGTGATGTTCTGGCCTCGATAGGTAAGCGTACCCCGGGTCGGCTTGAGAGCACCACAGATCATGTTAAAAACAGTGCTCTTGCCGGCCCCATTGGGACCTATGATGCCCAGAATCTCACCCTCGTTGACATCAAAGTCAAGGTCACAGACAGCGGTTAGACCCCCGAAGGTCTTGGTCAAACCGCGGACCTCGAGTAGTGCCATGCGCCCCTCCTTCTTTGTCGGCTGACCATATCACATAATCAGCCGAAGGGACAAGTCGCAAGTGCACCGCTTGAGGATTAGTGTACTAGAAGATGCACGGGGCGGCGCGCCCGCTACGGGCGCGCCGCCCCTCCCTACCTAACCAGCACCGCCGCTACCCCGCCGCAGCGCCTGTACTATTCACCGCCGATAGACCCCATACTCGCGTGCAGCGTCAGCCATAGCTTTTAGATTTTCAAGCTTGGGAAACTCCGCTACTGCTCCGGCGCCAAGGTAATATCCGCCCCCAGGCGCACAGACCTCGATCAAGCGACGACAAAGCTCCTTCACCTCTTCGGGAGAGCCTGTCACAAGCAAGCTAGAGGGCACATTCCCGATTAGGGCGCAGTCCTTACCCAGAATCTGCTTGGCCCTGGCCATATCGGTACGGTCAAACTGCCAGCAGACTGCTGCCTTGGGAAATTCGTTTACCAAATCAAGACGCGTCTCGTATGACCCCTCTGCAAATAGCCAGCACAGGATTCCCTCTTCGGCCAACGCGCTAACCACCTTCTTGAGCGGCGGCCAATAGAACTTCAGAAACTGCTGTTCTGACATCCAGCCATCAGCGCCTTTGTGAAGGGGGAAGATGACCACGAGCCCCTGCGCCGACTGCGGAGACTCAACGATTCCTTTGATCATCAAGTCGGCTATTCGATCCATTGCGGCAAGGAGCTTATCGGGCTGCCTGAGCATGTCCATCAGTACGCCCTTGGTGCCGCGCAGGGTGTCACCCAGCACGTCGTACGGAGCCTTAGCAAAGCCAATGAATGGGATAGCCGGATGCCCCATAGCCATCCCCATGACGGCCGCCTGCCCCATAACCTGGTAGTAGTTTGTAAGCTCCCGAGCCGCCGCAAGCAGCCGCTCAAGCATCTGTTGAATGTCAGGCCGCACCAGACCCGGCAACTGCATCTGGATTATTTCCCAGATATCGGTGAGACGGGTGCTGGTAGCAAGCGGTTCAAACACCCCAAAGACCCGCGGAAGGTAAGTGCGCAACCAGAAGTCAGACGGGTCCTCCAAGAAAACGTCGTATTCGTCGGCCCGCATGTACTCGCCTTCTACAAACTGGAAATTCGAGGCCGTATCAGGCATGCCGTACCCGGGGAAGGCGTATATCTTCAGACCCAAAAGTTCCAAGGCACGGGCAGGGATAGTTGAATAGCTGGTCGCGGCCCACCCGTCCAGTTCTTCCGCATACTTTTCGTTGAACTCCCGGCAAGCCTGCACTGCCTTTTCGGGCTCCCGGATGGCGGTGTAGTAATCAACGCCAGCCATCTTAAGAGGCAAGAGCCCAGCGGCCAGATACACAGGCACCCTGTCTGGTTCCTCCACGCTAAAGACGGCTATCAGCCTTTCGAGCCTAGTCTTGTAGTTAGCTTTTGCCTCCGGGCTAACGAAATCAATGGCCTCGGCGGAACTGCGCCATTGGTCAAGACGCCAAGCCCGCTTCTCTTCTCTGGTCATCTGTCCCCAATTTGCGGGGTACCCGGGAAGCTCTTTGCCACTCATGTACTTCTCCCTTGGTTAGACTTCAACAATGCTGTTTCGATCAAGGGTCTTGTATGGCTTGTAGGCAGCGCCCATTATACGGTTTACCCGGGAGCAATGGGCGACAGGAGGCTCTGACCATGGCAGTAGAATTTGAGTTTGCTACCGCACAACGCATTATTTTTGGCGCCGGTAGATGCGAAAAAGAGGCCGCTGGACTAGCTGCAGACCTCGGACGCCAGCCCCTTTTGGTCACCGGGAGGTCGCTGCAGCGGGCAGAGCCTCTGCTTGCTGCTCTTAGGAAGCTGGGAAGAGAGCCCGTCGTCCTTTCGGTAGAGCGGGAGCCAGACCTAGATACCGTCCGCCTGGGTGTGCTGGCAGCTCGAGAAAGCCGCTGTGACTGCGCAATAGGCGTAGGAGGAGGGGCCGTCCTCGACACCGCCAAAGCCGTAGCCGCACTTGTACCTAACCCTGGCGATGTCCTTGACTACTTGGAAGTAGTAGGAAAAGGGAACACCCTTCCTAACCCCGGCCTCCCGGTTATGGCCATTCCCACCACGGCAGGAACCGGCTCTGAGGTCACCCGGAACTCGGTTATCGTCGTACCCGAACACCGGACAAAGGTGAGCCTGCGCAGCCCCTACCTCCTTCCTAAAATAGCCCTTGTCGACCCTGTTCTTACCTATGAGCTTCCCGCCCGGCTCACCGCCTCCACCGGTCTTGACGCGTTGGCCCAGCTAATTGAAGCGTTTGTTTCCGTGCGGGCCAATCCGCTGGTTGACGGAA
Source organism: Thermoleophilia bacterium (assembly GCA_026415615.1). Taxonomy (GTDB): domain Bacteria; phylum Actinomycetota; class Thermoleophilia; order RBG-16-64-13; family RBG-16-64-13; genus JAOAGT01. The sequence continues at coordinate 264,772 of JAOAGT010000005.1, forward strand.
TATGCCGGGAAGGAATCACCCGGGCGGCACGCTCGTTAAGACGCGCCGTGGAGTCCCCCAGAGACCCCCAAGCCCGCGAGGACATGGCTCTTGCCAGCCTTTTTGGGGGGCTTGCCTTGGCCAATGCGGGATTGGGAGCAGTTCACGGTTTGGCTGGGCCGTTGGGAGGGATGATCGCAGCTCCTCACGGGGAGTTATGTGGAGCACTGCTCCCAGCAGTGATGGCAACAAACATCTCTGCTCTCTCTCAGCGCGATCCCAAAAACGCAGCACTCGACCGCTATCGAGAAGTAGCACGTCTGCTGACTGGTAATGCAAGCGCTACCCCGCAAGCCGCCGTCGAATGGGTTCACGAGCTGGCAGAGGAATTGCAGGTCCCCGACCTTGCGGCACAGGGATTTCGCATCAACTTATTGCCAGAGCTACTGGAGAAAGCTAAGTGTGCAAGTAGCATGCAGGGTAACCCAATCATGCTCACAGACGCAGAGCTTACGGCAACTATCGGGGCGGCCATGTAGCAAGAAAAGAGCGCCACAAGTGGGGCTATTTCGATTCCGTTGTAGGAGAGGCCCCACACAGACGAAATCTCCCCAACAAGAGGAGGCCAGCCTCTGGAAGACCTCAAAACTGATACCGATCTGGACGTAGACCCGGCAACCCTATGTCAAACAGCTGTTACGTTGCTTGAGTCGACCAGAGGTACTTCTGAAGAGCGGTAGAGTACCTCCTCAGGGCAACGCTAGTGCGCGGCACTGGCGGAGGAGAAGAGCCCCACCGTGGAGCGAGTAGCGCGCACCGATGTGCCAAGCAGCGACACTTGGGAACGCTGCGCCATATTGACCTGTGGTTATCGGAGAGAGCACTAGGCGAGGAGATGGGGGTCATGGGGAATCCATGTGATGAAGATCCCTGTCGGCTCCCTCGGAACACGACATATAACTGCAGACTTTCCGATTGGGTCGTTGATGTCTTGTTCCAGCACCAGCCACCAATGGAGCTAACACATTTTGTCACGGATCCACACCTCCCCACTCGCCGCGGCACGTATCACCATCTGCTTTACACCAGCTACATCCTTGAAGTGGTGAGCAAAGAAAGACGCCGCGGCCTACAAAAAAAGCGAGATCAGCGAAGCTCTACGAAAGTTCCGTCCGGTGCCCTAGGTATAGTTTTGTGTCAACAAACCAAACGTAGGGGGCGTGTGACTGAATGGAAGATATGCCGCTTGCTCACTCACCAAACAGCGAAGGTGTAGCCCAGCACCTCCTCGACCATTTACGAGGAGTGGGTGAGCTGAGTGCTCTCTTTGCCTCCAAGTTTGATGCCGGACCATTGGGAAGGGTTGTCGGATTTCTTCACGACATCGGAAAAATATCACCAAGGTTCCAGAGATATCTGCGTGGCCTGTCCATCTCGGGTGGCGACCACACAACAGCGGGTTCTATCGTGGCTGCCAGGATGAAGTTGCCCCCTGCGGCTTCGTTCGTGATTGCGGGACACCACGGAGGTATCCCTGAGCTTGGCGATGTGAAGCAAAGATTAAGAGCCACGCTAGAACCTGAATGCGAAACCGCATTGCAACAGCTGATCGCTGAGCTCTCCACCGAGCTACCAGGTTTATCTGCCGCAGAGTACGAACCTGAGACGCAAAGCGACTTCGAACTCTCAGTACGTATGCTCTTCAGTGCGCTGGTCGACGCCGATTTCTTGGATACAGAAGCCCACTTCTGTCCAGTCAGAAACGCTTCACGAGGTGGTCGCCCAGGCATGCGGGAGCTCCTGGACAGATTCACACACGAATACGAGTCTCGGTTCGCGGGGGCTACCACTGACAAAGGTATCTCTGTGATCAGAAAGAAGGTCTATGATTGGTGTGTCCGGGCGGCCTCTGAACCTCAAGGAGTCTTCACTCTCACCGTACCCACGGGTGGAGGTAAGACTTTGTCAGGGCTCGCATTTGCTCTCACACATGCCGCCATGTGGAATCTGGACCGGGTCATTGTCGTAATTCCGTATACCAGTATCGTCGAACAAACTTGTGACATCTATAGAATGTTCCTCGGAGACGAAGCCGTAATTGAGCACCACAGCGCTTACGATCCCAGAGGAGATGAGGAAGATGAGAGACAAATGCTCGCAGCAGAAAACTGGGATGCTCCAGTGATTGTGACCACTTCGGTTCAGTTTTTTGAAAGCCTTTTTAGTAACAAGCCTGCACGATGTAGGAAGCTACACAATATCTGTAGAAGCGTGGTAGTGATAGACGAGGTTCAGACAGTTCCTCTCGGTTTGCTTAAGCCAGTATTCGACGTGATTGAAAGTCTTGTGAAAAGGTACTGTGTCACCTTCCTTTTCACTACCGCAACCCAACCAGCGTACAGCGAGCTAACGTCCCTCCCGATGAGAGAAATCGTGCCTGATCCAATTCAGCTTGCGATGGATCTTAGACGGGTGTCATGGAAAATCGCTGAGAAACGCGTCAACTGGGATCAGGTTGCACACATGGCGTGTTCCCACCCACAGAGTATGGTGATCGTAAACACGCGCAAAGATGCCCGTGCCTTGCACGCCTTGGTCAAGCAAGAAAACACTTTCCACCTATCTTCCAACATGTGCCCAGCACACCGTCGTTCCGTCCTGTACAAAGTCCGAGATCTGCTCGCCCAGGGTAAAGAGTGCCGCGTAATCGCTACCCAGGTGGTGGAGACGGGCGTGGATGTCGACTTTCCCTTGGTAATGAGAGCCATGGGGCCACTGGAGAGAATCGTCCAAGCGGCTGGGAGGTGTAACAGGGAATGGCGCCACAACCGAGGCACGGTAACCCTTTTTAGACCTCAGGATGGTGGTTTGCCACCAGGAAGTTACACGACCGCTACCCAGCGGACAGATGTTTTCCTTCAACAGCAGGGACTATCGCGCCTCGAAGACCCGCGGGTCCACGAAGAATATTTCAGGAGCTTGTATGCCTGTGTAGACCTCGATGCAAGAGGCATCACCGAACTAAGAAACGCCCTCGATTTTCCCAACGTGGCTCAACGCTTTCGCTTCATTGAGGAAGAATGCGTCCCTGTAGTAGTTCCTTGGGAGGACGGCATTAGCATCGCGCAGTCGTTAGCTGCCAAAGGTTTCTTAACACGGGCTGATTGGCGGAAAGTCCAACCGTATGTTGTCAACATGAGCAAATACGCTGTGCAGACAGCTCTCAAGAGGGGGCTTTGCGCTCCCTTGTTCAAACAGGCGGAGTTATACATCTGGGGAGGCACGTATGACGAACACATTGGCCTAACGGACGAGTTCGACACGTTGGTTTTCTAGGGCGGGGGAGCACCTATGACGAGAAGCAACATTCTAGAGGTCAAGCTGTGGGGAGACTTTGCTTGTTTTACACGACCCGAGTTCAAGGTCGAGCGAGTCAGCTACGAGGTCATGACTCCCGCTGCGGCGCGGGGAGCACTCGAGGCGATCTTCTGGAAACCTGAATTTCACTGGGAAATCACTGAAATCATCGTTCTCAAGCCCATCCGTCACATTTCCATTGTGCGTAACGAAGTGGACCAAGTGCTCGCGCCCCGCACAGTTGCGCAGTGGCGCAGACTGCAGACCTTTGAGCCATTGATCGCCGACGATCACAGGACTCAGCGGCACACGCTCGCTCTGAGAGATGTGGCTTACATCGTGAGAGCTCAAATTGTCGCTAATTCATCTCGTCCCACCGATCTCGCCAAGTATGTGGCGCAGTTCACACGCCGGATCGAGAAAGGCCAATGCCACTTGCGCCCTTACTTCGGATGCCGGGAGTTTGCTGCCCACTTTGGGCCGCCTACTGCGCAAGACCGACCACTTCCATTGTCAGCCGATCTCGGTCAGATGCTATTTGACTTACGCTACGACGACCGGACAGGGCAAGCGTACCCTGTCTTCTTTCACGCTCAGCTGGAGAGTGGCAGCATTCGCGTGCCATCGTCCCTTTACAAGGTGGTCCGGCAATGATTCTCAAGCGTCTTCGAGAAGCGGCATCTAGGTTCAACCTGCCGCCGGAAGGATACCGCGAGCAAGCGGTCAAATGGGTGTTAGTTCTAGACCGGGAGGGGAAGCTCCTCGGCGTCGTATCCACCACTGGTAGCGACACGGGCGGCAAGAACCGTGGGAAGCGCATGCTCGCGCCCACAGTACTACGCACCTCCGGCGTACAGCCGCAACTGCTGGCAGACAAGGCCGACTATGCTCTAGGAATTGCACCGCCACATGCCAGTCTCGCAGAGCGGAGAAAAGTCGCCTCACGTCACGAAGCATTCACGAAGCTCGTGGAGGAATGCGCAGCGCAGACCAACTCGGACCTGGTGAGGGCGGTAGCCGTCTTCTTAAGGAGCCCAGTTCGACCGTCACTACCAGACATTGTGTCCTCCGATGTCGTAACCTTTGAAGTCGAGGGCAGACTAGTTGTGGACCTGCCTGAGGTAAGGGAATATTGGGCAAGCCACCAACGCAAAACAGAGCAATCCAGCGCACAAGCTGTATGCCTCGTATGTGGTCAGGAAGGCCCCGTCGCAAGCCCACACCCTGTGCAAATAAAGCGTGTGCCTGGTGGGCAGACCTCTGGCTGCGCCTTAGTATCTGTGAATAGCGCTGCGTTTGATTCATATGGCCACGGGCAAGAGCTCACGCAATCCCCAGTCTGCTTCGACTGTGCCCGGGCGTACGCGCACGCTCTGAATTCTTTCCTGGAAAGCTCTAGGCACAGCTACTTCTTGGGCGATCGTGCTGCTTGGGTATTCTGGACTCGAGAGCCGACTGATTTCGATTTCCGAACTCTTCTGTTCGCACCCGGACCAGAGGACATACGGGCTCTGTTTGAGTCAGTGGTGAGAGGTAAGCAACCGGGAAATGCTGAGGAAAACGCCTTCTACGCCTTGTTCATCTCGGGTAGCGGCGGGCGAGTCGTAATCAGGGATTGGCTTGAAACAACCGTGCCGCGGGTCCAGGACAACCTCGCTCGGTACTTCCAGGCTCTCTCGATCGTTGAGCTCGAGACGCTGGAAGTTGTAACTCCTGGACTGGGAACACTCCTAGCTTCCATCCTTCCTCACAGAAACAAGGACCCGTGGCAGGAACTCCCTCCTCAAGCAGCCACTGCCCTCATAAGATGCGCTTTGCTTGGGCGAAGTTTGCCCCCCTGGATCCTGGAGCGCGCACTCTCTAGATGCCGTGCCGAGCGTGGGCTAACACATTCCCGTGCCGCCCTCATCAAGTTGTGTCTGGCGTATTCATTCCCAGAAGAGGAGGTGTTGGAGTTGTCTTCCACACTTGATCACGAGTCTCAGCATCCGGGTTACCTTTGCGGGAGGCTACTAGCAATACTTGAGAACATTCAACGGGCAGCTGTTCCGGGAATCAACGCAACGGTTGTTGAACGATACTTCGGTTCTGCCGCTAGCAGCCCCGCGTCTGTTCTCGGACCGCTTCTCAGACAAGCGCAGTTTCACCTGGGAAAGCTGAGAAGAACTAACGAGGGTGCCTACGTACGCCTCCAGTCCGCCCTGGAGGAAGTGATGCGCCAACTGCGGGAATTTCCCGCCGTGCTCAATCTCAAAGAGCAGGGACTCTTCGCTCTGGGCTACTACCACCAGCGTGCTCAAGACAAGGCTGAAAGATTGGCAGCCGTCGACGCCAAACGGAAGCGGTCAACCATTGAAGAAATCGCGTAAGAAAGGACGGGAGGTTGCGATGATCGAGATTCTGACTAACCCACAAGTTCGTCACGACTTTGTCCTGCTCTTCGACGTAACAGACGGAAACCCAAACGGCGACCCTGATGCAGGAAACCTCCCTCGGGTAGACCCGGAGACAATGCAAGGACTCGTAACGGATGTGTGCATTAAGCGGAAGGTCCGGGACTACGTGTCAGTTCGAAAGCAGAATTATGCCGGATTCAACATTTACGTGCAGCACAGGGGGGTGCTGTACAACGAGCAGGCGAAGGCTTATCAAGCCTTAGAAATTGAAGACACGAAGAATGCCAGCCGTGCGCAAGAGGCCAAGCAATGGATGTGCAGAAATTTCTATGACGTCCGGGCTTTTGGAGCAGTCATGAGCACAACAGAGTTTAACTGCGGCCAGGTACGCGGCCCGGTGCAGCTCACTTTTGCCCGTTCTGTAGATCCCGTAGTGCCGATGGATCTTTCTATTACCAGGGTTGCGGTCACCCGTACTGGCGAGGACAAAGAAACCGAAATGGGCCGAAAGTCGCTGGTACCCTATGGCCTGTATCGCTCGTATGGCTTCTTTAATCCTTTCTTGGCTGCCGAGACTGGCTTTGCTAGCGAAGACTTAGCGCTTTTTTGGGAGGCCCTCCAGAACATGTGGGACATGGACAGATCGGCAGCCAGGGGCCTGATGGCGTGTCGGGGTCTTGTAGTGTTTACGCACGATAGTGCACTGGGAAACGCCCCGGCTCATTTGCTCTTCGAGCTTTACCGTGTGGAGCGGAGAGCTGGCGTGGTAACCCCGAGAAGTTTCGAGGACTACGTGGTGTCGCTGGCGTCAGACAAACTGCCACCCGGGGTAAAAGCTACGGTCCTAGTGCCCAGCAATTAGAGGACATGAGCCACGTGTTCTACGAGGAAGAAGAGCTTCTCCCAATCTCGGGGCTCCAACATCTTATCTTTTGTGAGCGCCAGTGCGCGCTCATATATGTCGAGCAGATCTGGCAAGAAAACCGCCTTACTGTACTCGGCAAGGAGTTGCACCGGCACGTCCACGAGGCGGCTAGCGGCTGGCGCAATGGATTAAGAATCGCCCGAGGTGTCCCACTTCGTTCGCTCCGTCTTGGACTTGTGGGCAAAGCTGACGTGGTTGAATTCCGTATCGCACCTACCGCTCAGATCCAGAGCGACGCGCCTGGTATTTATGAGGCGTTCCCAGTCGAGTATAAGAGAGGAAGACCAAAGCCGGCAAAGTGCGATGAAGTGCAGATCTGCGCCCAAGCGATGTGCCTGGAAGAGATGCTCGGTATCAGAGTCGACACGGGGGCTATCTTCTACGGGGAGCCAAGAAGACGTCATTTGGTCAACATGACCGACGAGTTGCGTGCTCGAACCACTGAGGCAGCTAGACGATTCCATGAGCTGATAAAGCAACAAACAAGTCCGCCTCCGAAGTACTCGCGGAAGTGCAGGGCTTGCTCACTCGCGGAGTCGTGCATGCCCTCAAGAGGCAAGCAAGCGCGCAGCGCTCTCCGTCACATCAAGACGATGATTCTAAACACCCTAAGTCATGAGGTTTGGTCGACTGAGGAGACAGATTGAGAAAGCTACTTAACACCCTCTACATTCAACAAGACAAAGCCTATCTGGGTCTAGAGGGGCAGACGGTTGCAATCAGGCTGGGCAGCGAGGTCGTGGCACGTGTTCCGCTACACGCGTTGGACGGAATAGTCGTATACGGATGTGTCGGCTGCAGCCCCTCATTAATGCATGCCTGCGCCGAGAAAGGTGTGACCATCAGTTTCATGTCCATCACCGGACAGTTCCTGGCTCGAGTCCAGGGACCGACCTCCGGGAATGTACTGCTCCGCCGAGACCAATACCGACGGGCTGACGACTTGTCTGCCTGCGCGTCGATAGCTACCTCGATAGTCGGTGCCAAGATAGCCAACTCTCGCACTGTTCTGCTCCGGTCAATACGGGACCACCCGGATAAACGCGGACAGACCGCGCTCCGCATCGCCGTGGAGCGCTTGGCTGGATATCTCAAACGTTTGGTCCAATTTAACCTCCCTTTGGACGTAGTACGGGGCTTGGAGGGTGAGGCGGCTGCGGAGTATTTCCGAGTATTCGATCACCTCATAGTGGCTCAGAAGGACTACTTCACCTTCCACGAACGTAGTCGCAGGCCTCCGTTAGATGCCGTAAATGCACTGCTGTCCTTTCTCTACAGCCTGCTTACACATGACGCGGTTAGCGCAGCAGAAGCCAACGGGTTAGACCCTGCAGTCGGGTTCCTGCACCGTGATCGTCCAGGGAGACCAGGTTTGGCTCTTGACTTAGTCGAAGAGCTTAGGCCAGTTCTAGCCGACCGGGTAGCGCTCAGCTTAATCAACCGTCGCCAAGTAAACCCAAGAGGGTTTCAAGTCGCGGAGACCGGAGGCGTTATTATGGACGAGACAACCAGAAAAGAGGTACTTGCCGCGTACCAAGCTCGAAAGAGAGATGAGCTCGTTCATCCCTTTCTTAAGGAGCGCATACCTTTGGGCTTGGTGTTTCACATCCAAGCACGCTTGTTGGCTCGCCATCTAAGAGGCGAGCTCGATGGTTATCCGGCCTTTTTCTGGAAATAGGCACCAAGTTTTAGCACACATGATGGTTCTTGTGACATACGACGTGAATACGGAGAATCCTGAGGGCAAGAAACGGCTTGCCAAGGTAGCGCGCATCTGCAGTGATTGGGGCCAAAGGGTCCAGAAGTCCGTTTTTGAGTGCGTCGTGGACCCTGCGCAGTGGGAGCAGCTGAGAGCCGCACTTGTCAGAACAATCAATCCAGAACTCGACAGTATCAGATTCTACTTTCTTGGAAGCAATTGGCGGAGAAGAGTCGAGCACATCGGAGTAGACACGGCTTGGGATCCCGAGGGCCTGCTGTTTTTCTAACGCGAACCTGCAGTTACCCCAGCGGGGAAAGGGGGTTCGCGCATGTTCGCAGTTGCCCTCAGAGTCCACAAATAGACAAGCGAACTGTGTCTGTCGCGACTCGGGACACCGACGGCAGAGCTGCCAGGCCGCAAGTTCGCGATCTCGTGGAGAGAAATCCTGCAAATCGTGGGACATAAGTCTGAGGGGGTCGCCCCCCACGCGGGGGCGTGGGTTGAAACGGCACTGCCGTACTGGCGGCGCTGTTGTCACTACGTCGCCCCCCACGCGGGGGCGTGGGTTGAAACGCTGCAGCGTCGAGGACCTGTATGAGGGGGACGTCGCCCCCCACGCGGGGGCGTGGGTTGAAACAGCCCGCTCCGCGAGAACCCTTGCGAAGGTCCTCTTGTCGCCCCCCACGCGGGGGCGTGGGTTGAAACTGGTACGGGGTCAGGCCGTGGGAGCTGCTGGTGGCGTCGCCCCCCACGCGGGGGCGTGGGTTGAAACCTCGCCAACCGTTGACCAGTCACCAGTCTCAAGAGGTCGCCCCCCACGCGGGGGCGTGGGTTGAAACATGCTGTTTAGAGTCGATGGCTGGGCGCAGAAAGGTCGCCCCCCACGCGGGGGCGTGGGTTGAAACGTTTTGAGCAGGCTGTACCAACCCAGGTCCAACCGGTCGCCCCCCACGCGGGGGCGTGGGTTGAAACACGGCGTCGGACTCGGGTATCTCCACGGCCCGTGAGTCGCCCCCCACGCGGGGGCGTGGGTTGAAACTTGGAAACGGGCACGTACAAGATGCAGGCCCGTCCCGGTCGCCCCCCACGCGGGGGCGTGGGTTGAAACGGGATCGTTGCGAGCTCCTAGGAGTGAGCCATGGGGTCGCCCCCCACGCGGGGGCGTGGGTTGAAACGAGGAGAGCGGACATGGCTATCAAGGCATACCAGCGTCGCCCCCCACGCGGGGGCGTGGGTTGAAACTGAAAACAGCTCCTGCAGAAGAGCCGGTCAGCATGTCGCCCCCCACGCGGGGGCGTGGGTTGAAACAGTTCATATCGCGAGTCAACATCTCGCCCACTAGTGTCGCCCCCCACGCGGGGGCGTGGGTTGAAACCCTAGAGATCATCGAGGGTGGCCTGTCATCCGCCGGTCGCCCCCCACGCGGGGGCGTGGGTTGAAACTTCACCCTACGTCCTTGGCTGTGAGCCCTGGTTCAAGTCGCCCCCCACGCGGGGGCGTGGGTTGAAACCGGATATACAGGGAGCACTGCGGGTGAGCGGCGGGGTCGCCCCCCACGCGGGGGCGTGGGTTGAAACTGCCTGCACGCGTGCGCTGGACGCGGAGGCTACTGGTCGCCCCCCACGCGGGGGCGTGGGTTGAAACTGCACGCCGGCGAATATGTGCTCACCGAAAACCAGTCGCCCCCCACGCGGGGGCGTGGGTTGAAACGACTTTAACGGCCATCCATTAACACTCACAATAGGTCGCCCCCCACGCGGGGGCGTGGGTTGAAACTCATCATCGCGCGGCTCAGGACGGGATGCGCATTGTCGCCCCCCACGCGGGGGCGTGGGTTGAAACGCGGCGTCATCGAGACTGTGATGAGCGTCATTCGTCGCCCCCCACGCGGGGGCGTGGGTTGAAACTTCGTCGCGCTGTACGTCCGGCGATATCATCTCCGTCGCCCCCCACGCGGGGGCGTGGGTTGAAACACGGACCTGAACGACGCTGTCTGGATGGGCCGTGGGGGTCGCCCCCCACGCGGGGGCGTGGGTTGAAACATCTCTTCAGGCGGCATAGCCACGATTCAATGGCAGGTCGCCCCCCACGCGGGGGCGTGGGTTGAAACATGTAGTCCTGGAGGGCCTTGCCTGTAGCCCCCGTCTGTCGCCCCCCACGCGGGGGCGTGGGTTGAAACTTCTCTTCGCCCATTACACGAGCAAGTCTTACAGGTCGCCCCCCACGCGGGGGCGTGGGTTGAAACTCGTAGGGGCGCCAAGACCCAACAGTTTTGCTCTGGTCGCCCCCCACGCGGGGGCGTGGGTTGAAACGTGAACGATGTACAGCATCTTGCCTCCCTTCGGTCGTCGCCCCCCACGCGGGGGCGTGGGTTGAAACCCAGATACCGTCGCAGAAACGGCTCTGAGCCGGTCGCCCCCCACGCGGGGGCGTGGGTTGAAACAAAGCTCTGCAAGGCTCTGCCGAGACGCGCATAGTCGCCCCCCACGCGGGGGCGTGGGTTGAAACGGGCAGCAATCCTTCCCCGTCTTCTGCTCGTTTGCGCGTCGCCCCCCACGCGGGGGCGTGGGTTGAAACCGCTTCTGGTCTTGTGAGCATCTTGCCTCCTTTCGTCGCCCCCCACGCGGGGGCGTGGGTTGAAACACCAAGATCGTCTACGCGTTGCGCAAGGACATCAGTCGCCCCCCACGCGGGGGCGTGGGTTGAAACGTGTACCTGCAGTAAATTTTATAGGGCCAGTTAAGTCGCCCCCCACGCGGGGGCGTGGGTTGAAACGATAAGTCGGATTATCGCTATCTGTGTGACGACTGTCGCCCCCCACGCGGGGGCGTGGGTTGAAACGGCGCAGGCGAGGAGGCCATCTCGGCCGCGAGGGCGTCGCCCCCCACGCGGGGGCGTGGGTTGAAACTAGCATCTTGTCCTCCTCCCTCTTGACAGCTTTGTCGCCCCCCACGCGGGGGCGTGGGTTGAAACTGTTTGGAGGTGGGCGATGCCAGCAATCGTTCTCGTCGCCCCCCACGCGGGGGCGTGGGTTGAAACTTGGGTCGCGGTGAGGAGTTTGTACTGTGGTACCGTCGCCCCCCACGCGGGGGCGTGGGTTGAAACACGCGAGAGAGCATAAAGACTACCGGCGCGTTCGTCGCCCCCACGCGGGGGCGTGGGTTGAAACATGTTGCCGGTGCGGGGGTCCACTGGTGAGACAGGTCGCCCCCCACGCGGGGGCGTGGGTTGAAACCTGTGGCAGCGCTTCCAAGGAGGACGGCCGACTGGTCGCCCCCCACGCGGGGGCGTGGGTTGAAACCTTGTTGAATGAACGAGTTTTGTCTGTGCTGCGGTAGTCGCCCCCCACGCGGGGGCGTGGGTTGAAACATCTGCGATATCGACAAGCTCAGACACATGCTCGTCGCCCCCCACGCGGGGGCGTGGGTTGAAACTGCCGCAGATGCGCGCAGAGATGCGACTCAAGAGCGTCGCCCCCCACGCGGGGGCGTGGGTTGAAACAGAATCTGCGAGTCGAGCTTCTGCCGCAGCATGGTCGCCCCCCACGCGGGGGCGTGGGTTGAAACTGCACTGGGATGTGCCGATGTGTCCGGGGTTTGCGTCGCCCCCCACGCGGGGGCGTGGGTTGAAACAGAGATTGATCGTACTTGGATATCGCCGATTCCGTCGCCCCCCACGGGGGGGCGTGGGTTGAAACTCGCAGGACCCTCCGACAGAAGTGTGCAATCTACTGTCGCCCCCCACGCGGGGGCGTGGGTTGAAACGAGAGTATCCAATCGTGATGCGCCGTTATCGCTCGGAGACCCGTTGCCACGCGACAATACCTTGCGCAGCTAATATCGCTTTTGAGCGCGCCTTCTTGATCTCAGCCAATAGTTGGCTTCTCATCTACACTCGCGCCCATCCTTGGCGTCTCTTGAGCGTTTCCTTACCTCACCCACGTAAAGCGCACCAGCTCATTTTTCCCGTTCACCCAAGCCTCAAGTCCCCCGTGGTAGATCTTCACGTTGGTGTAACCGCAGAGCTGGGTGAGCAGGAACCACCAGGCGCTGGCATATCCACCCACACCACAGTAGAAAATGATCTCCTGATCCTTGTCTGCCGCAATCACGCCCCCGGCCATTTCGGCTATAAGCTCGGCTGGCCGGTAGGTATAGTCCTTCTCCCACACCCAGATCATTGGGAGAGAGCGGGCAGTGGGGATATGTCCCCGCATGTCAGTAAACGGATCGATCGACGCCCCAAAATACTGATCGGGATCTCTCCCGTCGAGGATCACTGCCTTTCCGATCTGCTGCTTCACGTAGTCGGTGTGCACGAACATGTCTTTGCGAGGCGTGGCCGAATAGTCGGAAGGCGCTACCACGGGAACTTCGGTGGTCGTAACTCTTCCCTCTTTTTCCCATTTGGGATGGCCGCCGTCCAGAATAGCCACGTTGTCAATGCCCAGATACATCAGGACCACAGCTGCTCTTACCGTATCTGCCACCGGGTAGGGAGGCGCAGGCGGTTCCTCAAGACGGCCGACAATCACCACTTTGGAGTCAGCGGTTAGGCCACACTCCCTCGCGAGTTTGAATAGCTCCTCGTCAGGAGGAAGCTCCATGAGCAGCTCCTCCGTTGATTGTGACCACGCAGACTCCAGCCCAAACGGGACCGAGATCGCCCCTGGAATGTGCCCAGCCTGATACTCCTCGGGCCAGCGCACGTCAATTACGGTCAAACCCTCATCAGAGAGATGCTCTTCCAACCAAGCCGTAGACACAATGGGATCAATGGCGCGCTTCACTTTGGAGTCCCTCCTTTTTGTACCGTACCAACCCTAGTGTAGGCGTAAGTCTACGATTCGGCCCGCACTAACAGCATGGGCGTCTTTTTCACTAGGCGAATAATGCTTTCAGCCACGCTGCCAAAGATCATCCCGCTCATCTCAGTGTGCCCTCTCACAGTGAGAGCAAGGAGCTGGGGCGGGTATTCCTCGGTGAATTTGATGATGCTACTCGCAGGCTCGCCTTCGAGAATCTCTATGCGTGTGCTAAATCCTGACTCCCTTACCCGCGCCGCCACGCCTTCCAAATATTCCCGCATATGCTGGCGGCGTTTTTCCATCTCGTCTTCTGCGAGCGGCTCGCCGTCGGGTCCCTTCGGATTAATCACATGCAGCAGGATGACCAGCTCGGGACCCGGGCCTCTTCTCTGCACGATACTAAGTGCATAGGGGATGACCGCCTCTGAAACCTTTGAGCCGCTTAAGGGAAGAAGCAGACTGCGCGTAGGAAGCTTGTCCACAATTACTTCCTCGCTTAGTTCCGATGGGACCAGCCAGACCGGCACCTTGGACGCGTGAACGATCTTGTCGGCCACACTGCCCAGATCCCAAGCCTTGATTCCTGAGCTGCCGTGAGTAGACAAGAGCACAAGGTCAATGTCGTTTTCTTCGATGTATTTAAGAATCTCCTCTGCGTGATATCCGACCACTACAGTTCCCCGCGTCCGAATAGCCTCCCCCATAGCGCTCTCGCCGTATTTGGAGTTTGCCTGATCGATTTCCGCCTGTAACAAAGCCGCCTTCTGCTCGATATACGCTTTGCACATCGGCAAGAGACCTGCGTTCTGGGGGTTGCAAACGTGAAGCAGGTCGAGGTTGACATGAAGCCGCTGAGATAACTCGCGCGCATACTTAAAGACGGTTTCGGCTAGTTCCGATCCGTCTAAGAGAACGAGCATCCGCATGTACATAGGCAGTTCCTCCTTAGCGAGGTATCTACGTCTTCGCCACAGGACGCTAATCTCCCACCAGTAGGAGAGGGGTTTTCTTCACAAGGTGAATGATGTTTTCGGTGACGCTATCGAATATCAGGCGACTAAGGAGCGTCTTGGGCCGAGTCGCCATCACCAAGAGTTGCGCCGGATTGGCTTTCAAGTATTCAATAATCGCCTGAGCCGGTTCTCCGACAAGCACCTCTGTGCGAACCGTAAGCCCTCGCTCTCTCAAGGGAAGAGCAACTTCCTCAAGATAAGCCTTCATGTCCCTCTGTCGGGCCTCGAAACGTTCGAGTTCTTCACGACTGACAGCCATGGTTGGCGGCTCGACTACGTGCACCAAGACAAGCTCGCAAGTTTTGCCTCGGCGTTCGGCCAACTCCACAGCGTGCGGGACAGCAGCTTTTGAATTGTCGTCAGCACTCAGGGGCACCACAATGCTGCACCTAGCCATGGTGTCGAGGATGATCTCCTCCCTCAGCTCAGAAGGCACCAGCCAGATGGGTACTTTGGCGGCATGCACGATCTTGTAAGCTACCCCACCCAGACCCCAAAGCTTGACGCCCGATGCGCCGTGAGTGGCCATCATGATGAGATCAACGTCATTCTCTTCCACGTACCGAAGGATTTCGTCCGCTGGATCACCCACCAGCACGGTAGCTCGGGCTTGCACAGGGGTATCCGCTCCCTCTTTACCATACTTGCTTCTTAGTTCCTCCGCCCTTGCCCGCACTATCTCCGCCATGTGCTCAATATAGGCGCGACGCATAGGTAAGTCGTCACAGTCTCGCGAGGGACATACATGCAAGAGCTCAAGCTCTACTCCAGTCCGAGCTGCAAGCTCTTGAGCGTAATCAAAGACAAGTTCGGCGAGCTTGGAACCATCGAGCAATACCACCATCTTCTTGTACACAGCTGTCCTCCCGCAGAGATTGTTTCGGCGTCTTAGATCTACCCCAGATCTACCCCGTATACTGTTTTTCTCACCAAGGTGCAACCAAGGTCTTTACAGCCCCACTCCCCTCGCGTCTTGCCAAGACCCGGGGAAGATCGTCCAACGAGACCACCTCGCTGATAAGAGGCCGCAACTTAAGCAAAGGAAGAAGCGCAAGAGCCCGAGGATATACATAGGGAGCAAGAAGACTGCCTCTTATCGTAAGCTCTTTAAGGAATAACTCAAACGGATTTACCGGCACCCTTGCCTCATCAGGATAGGCCCCCACCCATACCACAGTGCCGCAGCGCCCAGCCAGTTCCAGACACTGCTCGGCTGCCTCAGCTCTCCCGCTGGCCTCGAAGACCACGTCAAACCCACGCCCCCCAGTGAAATCTGATCCGATGGCCACCAGGTCTTGCGCTCGTGGATCAACTGTGCGATCAGCCCCCAACTCTTCCGCCAAAGCCCGTTTGTGGGCAGAAGGATTCGATACTAATACCCGCGCTGCGCCTGCAAGACGTGCTATTTGCAAGATAAGCAAACCGATAGTGCCTGCCCCACAAATAGCCACCGTGGAGCCCGGTCTAACTCCCCCTTGCTCTACTGCGTGAACAGCAATGGTGACCGGCTCCAAAAGAGCCCCCTCTTCAAGCGAGACCCCTGGCGGCAGCGGATATACTGCGCTTTCTCGGTAGACGGCGTACTGGGCAAAGCCAGCCTCATGGGAAAAAACGTGCTCACACATGTGTTCCTTACCGTCGCGACAATATAGACACCGGCCGCAAGAGGAGCGGAAGTTCATCGCCACCGACTGACCAACTTCGTACTTTCCCAACAGGTCTGACCCCAGTTCGCAGATCACTCCGGAAACCTCGTGCCCGAACGTGAAGGGCGGTTTAGGCCACAGGGGAGTTTTCATCAAACCGAAAGTTCCGTGGAAGATTTCGAGATCGGAGCCGCAGATGCCGCAATAAGCAACCCTCACCTTGATCTCCCTCGGACCAGGAAAAGGTTCCGGCACGTCCTGCACCCGCACGTCTCTAGGTCCGTAAACCAGTGCTGCCTTCATGCTGGGACTCCTTGCCGAGCGAAGTTTCCGCTTGCCGCGCGAAGTTTCCTCGGTGCAAGAACAACATAAATTCCAAACCAACGCAAGACTGGCAGCCGTGCTGGTCTGCTAGTCTGGGATGTGTCGCCGTCACACCAGAGGAGGGAAAGTATGGGCGAGTTTGTCTACGAGGATCGGCACAAACTAAGGCCGCACGACTTCGCGGTTTTGGAGAAGTTCAATTTCGCCTTCTCACCGGTGGGATTTAAGTTCATCAACGTGCCCGAGGACCTTGAACCGCTAGGACTTGAGCAGTACCAGGGCAAGGCTTCCTGGTGCACTATGCTTCGGGAAGCACAGCGCGGCCGTGCGTTCTACGCTACAGCCGAGAATCACTCTTGCGAGCCAGGCATATTCTTGACCGGCCACGGCCCGCTTGTTCCCCTTGCTGCCGGTGGGAGAATTGGCCCGGCATTTGACATCTACCCCGAGGAGCGAGCCAACCGCAGAGTCTACGAACACGTAACCAAGTTGGCGGAGGGATCTACCTACGCTACCGCGTACGCTCCGGTGGACAAGCTCACTTTTGACCCCGATTTGCTCATCATTGCCTGTGACAATTTGGAGCAAGCAGAACGGCTGCTTCGCGCCACGCAGTGGGACACCGGCGACATGATTATGAGTCGAATGACCTATGTGATGGGCTGCAATTGGATTTTCACTTTCCCCTACGTTAGTGGACAGATCAATACGGTTTGGACCGGTGTTTGCCACGGAATGAAAGAGCATGGGCTTTATCCGCCAGGCATCCCGATCGTTTCGATTCCCTGGCCCCACATCGACCGGGTGCTCAGGAACATTAGGGAAATGCCCTGGACCCTCCCCCTGCTGAGTCCCGACCCTCAAGTTAAAGCTGAGGCTTATCGAAGAGGCAATGAGCGTCTCGGCGTAGAGGGGATTATCTAAGAACCAACCCCCACACTGCATGATGAGTAATTGATGAGGAGGTTGGGAGGCGTGCGCCGGGCGCTACAAGCGCCCGGCGCACGCGAGAATCGCTCGCTTAACCAAGGTGCGGGCTATCTGCACCTTATACTTGTTCCCAGGAAGCGAAAAAGCTCCTTCCACCGCTGTATCGGCCGCTTGGGCGGCAGCCTCCTCGTCCACTGCCCTGCCAACCAAGCTCCGCTCGGCCTGCGGCAGCCGCAGGGGAACACCAAACACGGAGTTCAGACAGATGCGAGCATCGACCACCTTGCCGTCAGCCACACTAAGTGCAGCGGCGCAATTGACAATCGGGAAGTCGATTGACTTGCGGAGAGCAAACTTAAGGAAGCAAGAAGTCGTCCCCGGCCGAGGACGCGGTACTTCCACTGCCAGCACCAGCTCCCCGCTTCTTAGAACCGTACTGGTGTTAACTCCGGCGGCAAAAAACTCCTCAGCCTCAAGCACACGCTCGCTGGTTCTGATCTTGGCCCCGAGGGCAATAAGTGCTGGAGCAAGGTCGGAAGAGTTAACCGCCACGCAGCCACAGTTGAAGCACCGATTTGCCTCTTGACGCACTGCTCCCTGCTCAAGAGTGGCGCGTTCCTCGGTCGTCAGACTAGCAAGCCGCTCACTTGGGGACAGTTCCGGGACTGCTACCCTTGCCGCCGGTGCAAGACAACTTTCGTCAAAGCGCTCTCCAAGAGCACACTCCGGAGCTTCCTGCGCCCCATATAGTTCATCACCAGCACCGCCCAAGAATTGCCGGATGGCCATGGCAGCCTCGCGGCCGGAACGCATAGCCTGAGCCACTGTGCCCGGTCCAGAAACATAATCACCCGCCACAAACAGCCTGCCGCCAAGATACCCACCCTCTGTGGCATGCTCGACAAGACTTTTGTCCTTCACAAATTCCGATGGCAAGAACGAATAGTCAGGACGCTCTCCGCTTGCCTTGACCACCATGTCAAGCCGTACGGCAAACTCAGAACCGGCTATGGGGACAGGCCGCGGTCTCCCGGTCTCGTCCAGTTCTCCCAACTGCATGCGGCAGCAGGTAAGCTCGACACCGCCATCCACTTGCCGCGCAGCAACTGGCTGAGTGAGATATTCAAACCTGACGCCCTCTTCTTCGGCCCGCTCCACCTCCTCCTCGAGAGCAGGCATCTCCGCCTTGGTCCTGCGGTAGAACACGACGGGCTGCGCCCCCACCCGCAGTAGCGAGCGGGCCACATCGATAGCCGTGTTTCCTCCGCCTATTACACCGACAACCTTGCCAGTTAACTCCACAGAGCCCGAACAAACATCCCGCAAAAACTGCCCGCCTGACACCAGGCACTCTTCTCCCGGCACTCCCAAGTCGGACTCTTGGCTTGCTCCGGCAGCAACCAGTACCGCGTCGTAACTACTGCTGAGTTCGGCCAGGGCGCTTTGATCAATCTCCTTGCCCAGAACCATTTCGATACCCATACTGGCAAGCGCATCCACCTGGCGACGCACAACATCCCTCGGCAGTCGGTACGGCGGGATGCCATAGGCCAAGAGACCGCCCGCCTCCGAGTTACGGTCAAAAACTACTACCGCATGCCCTGCACGCCTGAGGTAGCAGGCGGCTGTCAACCCGGCCGGCCCGGCCCCCACAATCGCCACACCCTTTCCTGATTCAGCGGCGGGCGGCTTGTAGAACTGATCCGCTTGCTCGAGAGCATAATCGCCCACAAACCGCTCTATTTCCCTGACCGCTAAAGCCTCGTCAAATTCGCCGCGGGCGCATTCGCTCTCGCACCAATGAGGACAGACCCGTCCAGTGATGGCAGGCAGAGGATTGTCTTCAAGAAGAGTCTGGACAGCGTCCAGCAGATCGCCCTGGCGTATCTTCTCAAGGTAGCTGGGGATGTTGACCCCGTTGGGGCAGGCTCGGGAACAAGCCGTGCTCTCCACCCGCACAGCCCCAAAAATCGAGTGGTAGCGCGCATCACCGGTGATCGCGTAGCAGGCCCGCCCCCCCTTGCGCAAACACTCAAACAGGTTGTCCTTGACCCAGTAGTACCAGCAGCGATTGCTCTGACAGATGTTTCCGCCGACCGTGCCCATCTCGCGAATATGCGGAGAAGCAGTAAGACGGGCGGCCTCCGCCAAGGCAGGGTAGTCGCGCCTTACCACTTCATGGCGAGCAAGGTCTTCCAGTCTGGTCAGGGCCCCAATAACCAACCCTTCGTCGGTAGCAGTGACCCCTTCCAGCCCAGGGATGGTCTTGATGTTGACCACCACACGCGGGTAATCATCAGGGGGAAGGATCGCATCCTTCATTTCTCCCAGAAGATCGGTCCCGCCAGCAATAACCCGAGCTTGACTTCCGTGCTTGCGAAGAATCGAAACGGCCTGTTCTACTGAGACCGCATTTACATGCTCAAAACTTCTCATCGCGCAGTACTCCTGCCTGCCCTAGATCTTGCCGAGCGCCCGCAGAACTTTGTCTGGCGTAGCGGGAAAGCCTTCAATCCAAACCCCTATGGCATTGTGAATTGCCGGAGCAATCAAAGCCGGAAGCACAGTAGCCACATCCTCGCCGATGCCCACGGTGCCGTAGGGACCGTAGCCCATGCCGGTTTCCACCATAAGACTTTCAATGGTCCCGTAATCCAGTATGGTAGGAATCTTGTAGTTAAGAAGATTGCCGTTAAGCATGATCCCCGTGCGCGGATCATGAACAACTTCTTCCATACAGCCCCGGCCGATGCCCATGATGGCTCCTCCGTAGGCCTGGCCCTCGCAACCGTCCCAGTTGATCACTTTGCCCACATCATTTACGGTGACGACTTTCACCACATCCACCTGGCCCGTTTCGGGATCTACCTCCACCTCCATGAAGTGAGCCTGCCGGCAGAAGCGCAGCCGCACACCCAGATAGGTGCCTCGCTGAATCTGCCAAGCGTACTCAAACATGGGGGGGGTGAAACGCTCTGGATGAGCCAACCCCTCCGCACCAGCAAGAAGCGGCTCACCCACGGGAGAGGCCAGAGGGCCCGCAGCTCCTGAAGATCCGATGAACTCCGCTACCGTCATACGGTTGGCGGGATTCGCTTTTTCGAAGATTACTCCATCCTTAATGTCAAGCTCTTCCGGGCGCTTGCCAGGAAAAGCGGGCGGATAACTTGCCAGCTGAGTTGCTCCTCGGGGCGCTACTGCAGCCTCCAAAATCTTGGCTTTAAGAAGACGCGCAGCGTGTCTAACCGCCCACCCGTTGACCGACAGGTTCGTAGAAGTGTCGGGGGTCATGGTATAAAAGCCAGCGTCCTCCTGATGTTTGAAGCGGACGTCTTCCACTCTAAAGCCCAGCTCATCGGCTGCAATCTGGCAGTAAGTGGTCTCAGCGTTTTGCCCGCCGTCGGCTCGGCAGCCCAGTATGGTGACGGTCGCGTCGTTACGCTCAATGTAGATGGCCACCTCGCTAGTGCCGCCAGAATCATCCCACTCATGGGTCCACGTAAAGCCCAGCCCGTGCATCTTGCCGTTGGGAAGACGCTTGGTACCGGGAGGGTGCCACTTCTTGTCCCATTCAATGGCCGCCTTGCCCTTTTCGATGCACTCGCGCAAACTATCCCGTACCGGGAAACCGAGCTCCGCTTTGCGCTTGTTCAGCCACTCGATGTCGTGACCTTCAGCCCCATCGTTCTTAAGCGCAACCTCTGTGGGGTCAAGACCAAGCTCAGCCGCCACCCGGTTGGTCACCAGGTTAATGCTGTAGCAGTTAATGTTCTGCTCACAGCGGGTGGGCACGTTCGGACCCTTGTTTACCCAAACATTCTCCGTCCGCCCATACACGTTGGGGACCTTGGTATTCTCAATAAAATGCTTGGCGATCCCAAACATGGGGAGAGTCTGGTTGACGACTACCCCGCGCTCCTCTACAGCAGTAATGGTCCCGTCGAGCTTGGCGCCTACTTTTAGGTAAAACACGCCAGTATCCATCTCTCCGCCATAGAAGTCCTCTCGCCGGCTAAATACCCATTTGACGGGCCGGCCGGTTCGCTTGGCCACCAAGGCTGCGCAGTACATGCCCCCGAGATTCCAAGCGGTCTGCGTCCATCCCCCAAAACTTGCCCCTTGGTATAAGCAATGCATGTGGATCTTGTTCATCGGGATGCCGCCAAACCAAGTTGAGATGGCACGTTTGGCAATATGGGGCCGCTGCTGTTTTACCCAGACCTCTGCCTTGTCGCCATTCCACCACCAGACTCCGCAGGGACGCTCGGGACCAACCCAGGTGTTTTGGCCCATGGTGAACTTGAACTCGATGATCTTGTCGGCCTCGGCAAAACCTTTCTCGATGTCGCCATGGGTCTCCACAAACACGCCGCGCACGTCGAGATTTCCCCCGGGATTCTCTTCGGGGCGGCTGAGCGGAGCATCGGGCTTAAGAGCCTCCAGCGGATCAAGCACAAAGGGCCGCTGCCTCCACTCCACCTTGATGAGCTTAAGCGCTTCCTCGGCGATTTCCTCGCGGTCGGCCACTACGAAGGCTCCAACCTCTTCCCCTTGAAAGTACGCAATTCGCGGCAGAGGAGCCACGTAGTTGGGTTCGTGACCGCCCAAGCTAGCGCCTTCGGGCAGCTCAGGATCGTCATACCGCAGAATAGCTCGCACCCCCGGGTACTTCTCCGCCTCAGAGGTATCCATACTTACTATCTCTGCATGGGGAAACGGAGAGGTAAGAAAGCGCCCGTATAGCATTCCCGGAAGTTGCACATCAATGGTGTACTTTGCCGCTCCACTCGCCTTGTCATAGCCATCCTGGCGTCGCACTCCACGCTTCCCGACACTGTTAAACTCTTTGAGTGGGTAGGGATCGGCCCGCTTGTTGTCAAACGACTCGAGCATCCGCTGCATTTCTTTCTCACGCACGGCTCGCTCCCTCCTTCAAGATCAAAGCGGCCTCTTTCACGGCTCTTACGTGAGCTGGGTAAGTCCCACAGCGACACAGATTGCCAGCCAGAGCCTCTCTGATTTCCTGTTCAGTAGGATCCGGGTTTCGGTCCAGTAGCGCCTTGGCAGTCACTACGAACCCCGGGGTGCAAAAGCCGCACTGCATGCAACTGTGTTTCACATATGACTCGATTAGCGGGTGATTGGTTTTGGCGATGCCCTCTATAGTTTCGATGGGCTTGCCTTCGCATTCCACCGCCAGAGTCATGCAGGAGAGTATGGGGCGGCCCTCCATGATGACCGTGCAGGCGCCACAAGCTCCCTCTCCGCAAAATTCCTTGGTTCCCGTGAGACCCAACACTTCAGATAGCACGTACTGCAGCGTCCATTGGGGTTGAACGATGACCGCGTGGCGTTGGCCGTTTACCCTTAGCTCGATTAGCGTGCCCGCGGCCTCCGCAATGGGGGCGTCCGACATGCCGCATCCTCCTCTTCTTGCCTGGTTGGCTTTTGCCCCGGTAACACAGAAAGGACAATAGACAGCCGCTTGTGGCAGTTGAGCAGAATGATAACCTGTTGGTCAGTGCAGACGCTAGCGTCCTCGGGAAGGGAAAGCATGAGTATCTCAAGAACAGCCAGATACATCGTCACTCAGCTCAAAATGCCTGAAGCTCAACAAAGGATGGATCCTCAGTACTCTCAGTTTGCAAAACGCATCCTTTGGTTGGATAACCAGGTGGTGGAGGGCGCCTTTCACATGAACACTAGCTGGTACTTCCGTCCGAATAGAGCGGCCCTCGACTCCCACGTCCATGACACCGCCGAGATCATCGGCTTCTTCGGCAGCGACCCCAGCAATCCGTATGATCTCGGCGGAGAGGTCGAGATCTGGCTGGAAGACGAAAAACACGTGATCAACCGCACAGCCATGATTTTTGTACCGGCAGGTATGGTGCACTGTCCTTTGGTGATCACCCGCGTAGACCGGCCGATTTTTCACTTTACGGTAGTAACCGGCGGAAGATACGTGATGGACTCCGCGGCCGCCGAAACGACAAGGAAGGAAGCCATGACCACTCTAAGAACAGCCAAGTACGTCGTCACTGAGCTTAAGATGCCCGAATCCAAAAAGCAGATTGATCCGCTTTATTCCCAGTACGCAAAGCGAATTCTCTGGATGGACGATCAGGTAGTCGAGGGCGCCTTCCACATGAATACGTCGTGGTTTCTGAAGGCTGCGGAAACCCTCGAGAACAAGCCTCACGTCCACGATACCGACGAGATAATCGGGTTCTTTGGCAGCGATCCCAGCAACCCCTATGACCTAGGGGGAGAAGTCGAGATATGGCTCGAAGATGAGAAGCACACGATCAACCGCACAGCCATGATCTTTGTGCCGGCAGGTATGGTGCACTGTCCTTTGGTGATTACCCGCGTGGACCGGCCGATTTTTCACTTTACAGTGGTTACGGGCGGCAAGTACGAGAAAGAGGACAAGGAGAAAACTGCTTAGCCACTGCGCCTAGCGGAGACACGAGGACCGGGGCTAACAGTCATGCACGCGGCTGAACTGCTGAGCCACGCTACCACCTTTCTGGCCCACGACGGGGAGCTTGCCTGGGTTTTCGTGCTGGAAACTGAGGGGTCGGCCCCTCGACATGCCGGGGCAAGCATGCTTGTGCGCCGGGACGGGTCAAGCGTAGGGAGTGTAGGAGGCGGCCCAGTAGAGGCGTACGCGCTAAAGCACGCCCGGGAGGTCTTGAAAGAAAAGAAGAGCCGCACAGTGCGATTTGTACTCGAAGGGCTGCCTGGCGTGGCCGAGCCAGAGCAGGCACCAGCAGCGCCACTGGTAGCCACGCCGGGCAACCGTCCCGCTGCTGCAAATGTCCGTAGTCCCGCTCACCTTGACATGACTTGCGGGGGCCGGGGCTCGCTTTTGGTACTGTATGTGTCTGCAGAGCACGCGGCCTGGGCAGCCGTGCTTGCGGCTGCCCAGGCCGCGACCAACTCCGGCCAACAGGCTTGGCTCGCGGTCACTCTGCCCATGCAACTTGAAAGTTCTGCCCCGACAGCTGAGGAGGTTGCCCTCGTCGGCCCTGACGGAGCGGTTGCGGGGTGTGCCTCGCTCGCGGATCTCGTGCACCAAAAGGTGGCATGCGCCCCTGCCCACAGGCCGCTCCCTGTCCACGGCCCGCTAATTCTTGAGCGCGGAGACCAGCAGGTGTTTGTGCTGCCTATGGCTCCCAAGGAGCAACTCTACGTTTTTGGAGCAGGTCATTGCGCCCAGCCTCTAGCCACAATTGCAAGCATGGTGGGTTTTTCTGTAACAGTGATCGACGATCGGCCAGAGTTCGCAAATCCAGAAAGATTTCCCTCTGCAGACCGGGTGATCGTCTGCCCCACGTTCGAGCAAGCGCTCTTGGATCTTCCCATCACGAAAGATAGCTACCTAGTCATCATGACTCGCGGCCATCAGCACGATAAGACTGTGCTTGCCCAGGCGCTTCGCACTCCAGCTTGCTACATAGGGATGATCGGAAGCAAGAAGAAGGTCGCCGAAATATTCAACCACCTACAGACCGAAGGCATATCAGCCGAGAAACTCGAACAGGTACACGCGCCCATTGGGCTTGACATAGGTTCCGAGACTCCCGAAGAAATCGCCGTCAGCATCGCAGCTGAGCTCATCCAGGAAAGAGCGCGGCGCCGAGCGACGCGCAGCACAGCCCAATCGCTACCCACTCCAGAGGTTTCGTGAGGATGACAAAAAGGGGACAAGCAGCGGCCGTACTTCTGGCTGCTGGGGCGTCCTCCCGCATGGGAAGGCCCAAGGCTTTGCTCCCAGTTGGTCACTCCACTGCTTTGGAGCGAGTGGTCACAGCTCTTAGCCAGGCTGGAATCAAAGAAGTCGTGCTTGTAACGAGATCCGAGAACCCAGACGTAGCCGCTTTGGCAAGCAAGCTAGCTCTTCGCCAAGTTGAAAATCCCCGGCCTGACAAAGGCATGCTTTTTTCCGCCGCTCTCGGCGCTCAGGCCCTTTCGGAAACAGTGGAGGCTTTCTTTGTATGGCCTTTGGACTGCGCCTTGGTGCACTCTTGGGTTCTTGACAAGCTGCTAGCCGCCTTCTTTGCCTTGTCCCCGCGACCAGCCGTGGTGCGGCCGTGCTGCCTAGGACGTCATGGCCATCCCCCGCTGCTGGCGGGAGAGCTGCGGACGCCACTGGCAACCCTCATCCAAGAGAACGAATTTGCTGCTGGTTATAACCTGCCCGACTTTCGCGCTTTTCTTGCCCACTACGCGGGACTAACGATAGATGTGGAAACTGAAGATGCCAGCATCCTTATGGATATGGACACCCCCGAAGATCACGCGCGGCTACAAAGATTTGCTTGCTGGATCGACGAAACCACCCCTTCGGGCCAGTCGATATCCTCGCTTTCCACACCCAGCCCCTCCTCCACCAGGCCCTCCTCCGCCAGCCCCTCTTCCGCCAGTCTGTCCGAAGAGGATTGTCTCTATCTGCACATGTTGCTAAGAACGCCCAAAGAGATTACGCGGCACTGCCAGACAGTCGCTCGGGTAGGAACAGCCCTGGGCCACTCCCTTGTTGCTCACGGCATCCGCCTCGACCAAGCGTTGATAAAGAGCGCTTGCCTGCTCCACGACCTTGCCAAACACAAACCCCAACATGCTCAGGCCGCGGCAAATGTTTTACGCAACTTAGGTCTTAACGCGCTAGCGCAGATTGTGGAAAGTCACATGGTCCTGCACGAACTGGCGCAAGCCACGCCGCCGTCCATAGAGGCAGAGGTCGTGTTCCTGGCGGATATGCTGGTGGTGGGAGATAGAGTTGTCACCCTTAACGAGAAAGTCGAGCAGGCTCGTGTTATTCACTCCGCGTTTCCCAACGCAGTCGACCGCATGACCAAGCGGGTCGCTTGGGCCAAAGCAATTGCCGAACGACTTGCCCCATGGATAGGAGACCTGGAGCGGCCCGAAACTCTCGCCAGCTTGGTAGACCTCGCTCAAGTCATAGATCCACACAGTTGAACCAGCAAAACAAGACAGAAAATCTGTTGCCTCCCATTGGCCTTCCTGCCATATTTTATGTTCAGAGAATCTTGGGCATGCACGGGGGAAGGTGTGAGCGCTCGGCTTGGCGTGCTCCGGGTTAAGGGTCGCCGTTTCTTGTTTGTTGTTATCTGCCTAGTTCTTGTTTCAGCAGGCGCGCTAGGCTGCGAACAAGGCTCCACCGGCTCCCTTTCCACCCGCGAAACCAGCGCGTCATCCACCACGACAAGCGCGAGCGGCGCAACTCAAACTAGCGCTTTGGGCCAAGTGCTTTGGGGGAGCGGCAAGTCGCTAGCCCAGGCCACTGTGTGGGGTCCTTTAACTTTGACCCCGGGCGATCTTGAGAACCTGACCGTGCGAGAATCCCTGGCTTTGGGCACTATCGCGCGTGATGTAGGACAAGCAAGCGAGCGTACATTTGTCTATGCCCTTAACGTAAACGAGGGCCGCTTACTAGGCACAACCGAGATCCCAGGCCGAGTGTATGCCGTAGACGTGGGAGTTCCATACATCTTTTTCTGGACTACCCAGGGTTTAGAGGCTCACAAAGTTGATGAAACCCTCCCGCTCTCAAAGAGTTGGAGCAGCCAGTTTGTGATGAACCTAGGAAGCTACCTCTATGTCGAAGATCCGAGCCGTCCCGACCGGCTCATAAATAAGCTGACATTGGCAGAAACACCTGTGGCCGAAGTTGCAAACATTCCGAATTTGGTAGATGAGCAGATACTCATGTTGCTTTATCCCGATCATATTCTGGGGTATTTCCCCCAGATAGAACAAAAGGGTTCAAGCGGTGCCTCGGTTTACAACCTACGCACACGCAGGGTAGTAGGCCACGTTCCCCAAGAGCTGGTGTCTCAAATCCGAGCATGGGATCCAGATCAGAAAACCTTGTTCGGTGTTGGTTGGAACGAGAACCAGGTGTTTCTCCACCATCTGCTCAAAGACAAGACCGAAATTGTTACGCTCCCGGGTCAAGATGGATACGCCGTAGGGCAGAGCCTGCTAGAAGCAGGCTCTGCTTATCTCGGCACGGGAAGCCAGATCCAGATCGTGCCCGCTATAGACCCCGCCGTGGGAGAGCTCTACGTGCTTCAAGGAGACGACCGCTGGTATGCGATAAACCGTCGAGGAACAATAGTCCAGACTAAGGAGCAGAGCCGAGTAGCAGATTACTATAGCGACAGCGTTTTGAGCCTTGACTCTTCCGGTGAAACACTTTCCCGAGTCGTTGTTGATGACGGCACTTCCTGGAGTAGCCGAGTCCCAGCCCCGTTCGGCATAACCGCGCTGGGACCCTACGTGACGTCCGACTCCATTGCCTGGTGCTGCTCCTGCTCGGGACTCAACAACCACGGAGACGTCATTTGCCAGTGGAATTACCAGACCGGGTCCTACTGTGGGTACACTGAGTTTGTTGGCAAGGAGCTTAAAGTCCTCTCCGCGCAACCATTCATAGTCGCTGAGCGCCCACAAAACCAAGTCGAGCAAGCACCGTGGAAGATCACATGCTACAAGCCAAGTGATCTGCCTTTTAACGCTGTCCCTGACATTGAGATTTCCTACACACCGCAAACAGACATCTACGCTCACATAACCGAGGTCACATTTACCTGCTCGTGGCCAAATGCGCCTCCAGAACTTGCCCCATACATAACGTATGAGTGGGAAATAGAAGGCGAAAAGAAAACCGGAAATACCGTTTCGCATGTATTTAGCAAGCCGGGTTCGCACACAGTTACTGTTAGAGCCAGGGTGGACGGTTCTACCGATGTGGCCACCAAATCCGTCGAGGTTGTAGTCCGAAGCCTTGACCTGGTGGCGCTTATTCTCTACGAGCCACATGTTGTGTATGCGGGAATCACCGAGGTCACTTTCAACTGTGAGGTGCGAGGACTCACGCCGGATTTGGGCTCAAAGCTGTTCTTTGAATGGGATCTTGATGGAACAGCGTCTACTGGCCAAGGAGTGACCAGGACCTTTACCAAGGCCGGGCTGCGCCCCGTAACCGTTCGTGTGCGGCTGGGTCCTTCGGGGCCGATTCTGGTCGAAGAGACCACTGAGGTAAATGTTATTCCTACCGTGACTCTCGCCCCCCTTTATCCGGCCAATCCGGCAACGCCCTCCACGATAATGGCCGGAGGCACTCTTTACCGCTACTACCGAGCCAAAGACGCTGAAGGCAATCCTATGAAAGAGGTCACGATCCGCTACCGCGACCTCTTTTCCCCGCGGAATCTTTCGGCCAAGTCAGACGAGTACGGGGAGGTCGTTTTCCAGTTTAGTGTGCCCAAGAACGCTTCCCTTGGCCGGATTGAAAATGCGCTAAGAATTGAGGCGGCTTTTGTTGACAACCATCAGATCCATTATGTTGAGCCCCCTAACTTCGCCATCCAAATCCTGCCCCTGTCTTGGTCCACTAACTGGCAAATGGGATTTGGAGCTGCCGGCAAGATAGGTCTGGGGGCGTTCATAGGAGCCTTCACTTCGGGAGAACAGCAGGCAGGCATGGTCGTCACCCGCACCAAAGCTGACCCGGCCAACGAGGGACAAGGTTCCATGGGAATAGCTAACAGCTTGTCTGGCGAGGCGGCGGTCGGCCTCCAAGAAAACATCACCAAATTCCGCCTCGGGACATTCGAAGGCAAGGTGGTCGAAGCCCAGGCGAAGCTCGCATTTGGAGTCCTGGTAGATTTCGCCACGCTGTTTGGCGAGCCCGAACAATGCTCCATTTCAGAGAAAATCATGGCTGCTTTGACTCTCTTGGTTGGAGTGGAGCACTGTCTTAGCGGCGGGACTACAGCTTTACTTACCCTGGCCGAAAACGCTCTGGTTGCCGCGCTTTCAAGTGACGTACAAATGCAGAACATCACCGGCGGTCTGTACCTACGATCTAGCGGTGAGGCCGCTGCCGTCAACCTTGAACTTGCACGCAAAGGTTCCTCGGGGTCAAGTGGGGGAACCGACACTTCGAGCGGCTCAGCGCTAAAAAGTATCTCAGGATTAAGTTTCCTAAAACTCGGTGGCGGAGCTAAGGCATTCATTGCTATTAGCGCCTACCCATCAGCCGGGGAAGTTGGTGGCAAGGCGGGAGTCGAGGTAAGCGGGTCTTTCTCGGTAGCCGAGGCCCTGGGCTATCCGATCAGAGGCTACTCGGCAGCACAAGGGTTCTCAGTTGAGGTCATAAGTGATGTTTCTCCGCTCGCTCTTGACCGCGTGGTTCTCGCCGTCAGCAATCCCCCTGACGCCAGCGGAGAGTGCCAGGAGACTAGACTAGTTTTTAGTGCAGAAGAGATCTCGCGGGTTGCCTCGGCGATTGTTCAACAGCTTAAGCCGTTTATGCCCGGGCAAGATCAAGATCCAAATGTTCGGGTGTTCTTCTCCAAAGAGTTTTGCAGCAATTTTGTCAGAAACGTGGTAAATGCGGTTACGCAAGCGCAAATTCCGTACGAACGCACGGTCCTTAGAGACAAGAACCCCACCACGATCGAAGTGGGCCTCGGGCTAAGTGTTGCTGGGAATGAGGTTGACCTCGCGGTAAAGCCTACATGGGGTCGCTACCAGTCATTCCCCTTGGAACGAGGTCTTTTTGTGCTCGATGAGCGGAACTTGCCGACGTCGTTATTGCTAGGCCGGCTCGTCAAGCTCGAGGAATATCCGGCTTCACTATTCAGCGAACAAGTAGACACCTTGGGCAACGTGCTTGCAGAGTTACTGGCGGTAGTAGCCGACATCCTCGAAGCAGCCTGGGACGTAGCAAGCGGAGCTCTTTCCTCGGCTGCCGACACCGTGATATCAGTGGGAGCCGGCATAGGAAGCGCCGTGGCTGATGGAGCAACCGCAATTTTTGAAGCCGGCACAAGCCTGTTTAGCCAGTACAATCCTGCCTTTGCCCTACAGACCCAGCAGCTGGCTGCCACAGGCAACGCTCTGACCGACACCACATCTTCGCTGTGGGCAGCAGCCCCGCAAAGAGTCACGATGATTGGAGCTTCTGGCCAACCCCTAGACTGGGTTGTCGGAGGAATCTACACGCTAACTCCGGAGGCCGGCATGCTCTCAAAGCCGGCAACACTTCGTGTGACGTATAGCAGCGAATCGTTGGGGAACCGCGATCCAGCAAGTCTCCGCCTGTATCACCTTGACCCGCAGTTACGTCTGTGGCGGCCGGTTGAGGCAAGCCATGATGCACTGTCCCAGACTTTTACCGCAAAGATCACGCAGATGGGGGCCTACTGCATAGGCACTGATGCTCAACCTCCACAATTTGTGCTTATTTCCCCTTCAGGTACGCCAGCTCTGGTGACGACCGCCCAACCCCAGTTCATCGTGGGCTGTGTCGAAGAAGGCTCTGGAGTAGTGCCCGAGTCGTTCCGCGCTACGCTTGACGGGGCCTCGTTAGAAGCAAGCTGGTCGGCGAAAGGCAGGCAGGCAGTGCTCCAAGTAAAGGAGCCGCTTGCTCCCGGCCCGCACACACTAGCGGTAAGCGGCAGGGACGGCGCGGGAAATTCCGGTAGCGCAACCTTTGAGATTCAGGTAGTGGTGCCGCCAGCGACACCGGAACTTGCGGTAACAAAGGTAGATGCCAACCAAGTGACGCTCGCGGTCAAGTACCCCAGCGGAGAGTCGGCCGCCCAAAAGACCTCTGTCAAACCTGCGAGCTACCAGATATGGCGTACCGACCCGGGACCGGGCCTCAGCTACCATCGCGTGGCCACCCTGCCGTCCAGTGCGGAAGGATTTGAGGATACGGAGGTACAGGCAGGTCAAACCTACCAATACGTCGCTGTGGCCTTGTCGGAAACGGGGTTGGAAAGCGCGCCCTCATCGCCGGTGACAGTGACAGTGCCCGAGGGCAGCGGAAGCACCCTCAGCACGACTCCTTCCACTCATGCTGGCTCGAGCTCAACCGTGCAGCCCTCGACTGGTGGCGAGCACGAGAAGCCGAAAGCTCGGGAAAATCTGCGCAAGGTGCTTGCGTTAGCCGGGTTTGGCATGGCAGCAGTGGCGCTGATCGTAGGCGTGGCGCTTGCTGTTATGCTGAGGCGCCGTAGATAAGCTGCCGAGGCAACACCAGTAAGACGGAAAGTGAAAACACTTGGTATCATGAGCAAAGTTATACTGCCCCGCTGACCGCCGCCGAGCCGCCGCACAAATCCGCAGTGGCACGAGACAGGTTTCCCATTCCGGGAAATGGGCAGAAATAACCTAGTAACAACCGCAAGAGAAGGGGAACATGAGATGCAAGCCACTCGCGGAGCCGTAGTTTCCATGAACTACGAAGTAAGAAACGATCAAGGGGAGCTTCTGGATGCTACCGACACCCCCATCGAATACCTGCACGGCTATGGGAACATTATTCCTGGGCTGGAGAAAGGGCTAGAAGGAGCCGAGCCGGGCGAGCACCGGTCGGTGGTCGTGGAGCCGGCGGAAGCTTACGGAGAGTTTGATCCTGACGCTGTCGTAACCCTCCCTTATGACGCCGTACTTGAAGGTGTGCAGCTGGAGCCGGGTATGCGCGTGGTCGGGGATACCCCCAGTGGACCGATTGAGCTTATCGTCCGCGAAGTAAACGAAGACACTATCGTGGTGGACGCCAATCACCCGCTGGCCGGACAAAGACTGTATTTTGAAGTAGATGTAGTCGATGTGCGGGCAGCCTCAGAGCAAGAACTGGCTCAAGGATACGTAGCGTAAGCTGGCAAACAGTGGCGGGGCCGGGTTCCTTTGGAACCCGGCCCCGCCATCTTTCTCAGCCAGGCACCCGCTCCCCCTGAGCCCTCTGGCACATCACGGCCTCCAGCCTCCTACAACACCACAGTCCAATGACCAATTTCTCCCGGGCTTTCCATCAGCGGGTCAATTTCAGCGGCTAAAGTCTTGAAGTGATCAGTGGAGAGGTGATAGGCAAACGCCTCTTCATTTTCGTACCGCTCGTAGAATAGAAACTCGTTGGGGTCCTTCGTGGAGCGACAAAGAGTGTATTCAATCACTCCTGGGTCGCTGGCCATGCTCTCTTTCATTTTCTTGACTGCCGCCACAAACTGGTCTGCACTACCCGCCCGGAGCTTGACTCTTGCTGTGACTATCAACATGCCGAGCTCATCCTCCTAAGTATGCTCTTCTTACTATGTCGCTCCGGCGCAACGTCTCTACGTCACCTTGTGCGACCACTCTACCGACTTCCAACACATATCCGTATTGAGCCACTCCCAGCGCAAGCCGCGCGTTCTGCTCCACCAACAGGACGCTGATCCCGCGGCTGTTGATTTCTTTAATAACCTCGCCAACCTGCTCTACAACCAACGGAGCCAACCCCACTGATGGCTCATCAAGGCAAAGGAGCTTCGGATCGGCCATGAGGCCCCGGGCAATGGCCAGCATCTGCTGCTCGCCGCCGCTTAGAGTCCCTGCGTTCTGTTTGGCACGTTCTTTCAGCCGAGGAAACAGGTGGTATACGTATTCGAGCGAGCGGTTGATTCCTTCCTTGTCTTTGCGCGTAGTGGCTCCCAGCTTAAGATTGGTGTATACGCTGAGATAGGGGAAAAGTTGACGGCCCTCGGGAACAAGAACAATACCCTTTCGCACTCGCGCATAGGTCTCCAAATGCGCGATAGACTCGCCCTCGAAAAGGATATCTCCGCTCCTGATGGGGACCAGGCCGGCAAGCGCTTTAAGAACGGTGCTCTTGCCAGCACCGTTAGCCCCTATCATGGTGACGACTGACCCTCGAGGAACCTCAATGCTTACATCTGAGACTGCTAGAGACTTGCCGTAGTAGACAGTGATATTTTTTATTTCAGCTATCATGCTCATCGCGGCAGCTCACCTGTCCTCACCCATTCCCTTTGTAGAGATCCTGGCCCTTCTCCGTGTTTGCATAGCCTGCTTGTCGCTTACCCTTGTTTGTGTCGCCCATCATTGTTTGGGCACGCCCTTTAGCCTCCCCCTGCTAATGGCCCAGAAGTCTTCAATAGCGGCGTAGTAGTCAAGTTTGCGACCCTCAGCCTTTTCTCGCTCAGCTACACGCTGGCGGTGAAACTCCTTGATCTCTTCCGGGATCGGCAAATTGCCAAACTCAATGTAACGAGTAATGCCTTCTAGGTCACGGATGCCCATGACCTTATCCTGGGCATGAATGTTGATTGAGAAGGGTGAGTCAAGAACTCCTGCAGCCACGGCCTTGACCGTCCCCACCACGATGTCGCCATCTCCCAGCTCAATGACCTTGTCGAGAATAGCCCTGACCTCGGCCTCTGCAATTTCCTCTTCTCGCTTAATGGCCGGATCATTCACCTCAATTTTCTGGTCGTGCATCACGCCAAACACCCACATGGCAGCCCGGTAGCTCTCCAAGTGAGCATCCATCGTGGGAACTCCAGCCGCCTCATCCACTGTCTTGACCGAGCAAACGTCAACTCCGCCAAGTGCGGCAGTCATCGCGGTATAGCCAATGTAGCCGAAGGCAGACCCCAGTTCTTGCGGGAACGGGTAAAGCGGCGACTGGCTGCCGAACACACCAGGAATCATCACGTCCGTGTAGCCAAACCGATCAAGATATTCCCGCATCAGGCGAGGCAACACTCGCATGTCAGCCAAATCCTGCACCAGGCATCCTTGGATGTTCACCTGTGGAAACACGCTTTTTACGCCCTGCTCGGCCGACACCAGCGCCTCAATTATCTGGGTAGCCATGTTTACGCTCATGGGAATGACAAAGTTGGGCAGCCAGCCGTGGCAGTCGGTGGTGATGATGACGCCGTGATCGGCGTAGTAGCCGATGAGTCGGGCCGTGTACTGAGCGGTTTCGATACACTCCTCAACCGTAGCCTTCTTGTCGTACCCAGCAATCCAGCCAAAAAAGCTGTTGGGAAAAGCATTCATGCCCGAAGCAAACGCGATTTCGGCCACAAGACGCTGGCCCACTCGCGACGAACGTGGATCGAGAGCCCCATCACAAGCCTCTACTAGCTTGCGGTTGTTCTTGACCCCGTAGTTTATGATCGGATAGCCGTTTAGAGCAGGCTTGCCAGTGCGGCGGGTTTCCTCAAGACCTTTTTCGACCTTTTCTAACTCAAGATTTCGCGTGTAGCTGTCGGTGGTTAGCGGCAAGAGATGAATGCCCAGCTCATTGAGGGATTGGACGAGCTTGATCTCATCCTCAAGTAAAGGTGTACCCTGGCGCGGAAAGAGTGATATGGGGCCTTCCTTGTGAATGCGCTCAAGAATTTTGTGAAAGCGCTTGCTGTCGGGCAAAGAGCGCTGGTACTCCACCGCCTCCTCTAGATCCACCTCGCGTCCCGTAGGCCAAACGGCAAGCACTTCCTTGCGCATCTCCATGAAGACATCTTCGTCGATGCGCTTTTGTCTTACTTTGATCAAACTGTTTCCTCCTGGCTCACTCATAGATGTAAAGCTCCTCCACTCTTTCTGGCAGGGGCACCCCTACTTCGTCCCAGCCCATTAGGAAGTAGTAGTACCGCTTTGCCCGCTCCATTTTCTCCGGATCTAGACCGGCCACGTAAGGTCCGTCGGTCTTTGGCTCAAAGAAGCGCACCGGCAACACGTCATCAGATGCCGATAGACCCTGGCGGATATTAAACAGCCGGGCGGCGGTAAGAATCCTCTCGGAAGCCCTGATTAATTCCGCCGCGCCAACATTCCAACCGGTCACAGCGCGCAGGATCTGGGTCGGCACATCGTAGTTGACTCCCACATAGGCTAGGTGACAGGTCAAAAGACAGTCATTTAGGAACTCTCTAATGTGCCCCACCTTGAATAACGCTACCTTGCGCGGGCTTATATCGTCCAACGGCAAAGTGTCAAGAAAGCCCAAGCTGAAGAAATCCTGCAGGCTGTTTTCGGTTACAAAGATGTCGTCGTGGACGTTCGCGCAATGATCGGCGCCGTTTGGATTCACCATGAAACCCAAGGCAAACGCTGGCAACCTTCTGGGCTCGTGCATTCCCGGATGCACGCCTTTAACCTCCACTGACAAGGCTTCTGCTTCCTTGCCGATCTTAGCTGCCGCCTCGCGGGAACCCTCGGCCAGGAGAGCCCCTATTCCCTCCCGCCGCGCGATGAGCCGCACACATTCAACCAGCGCCTCACCATTGCCAAACCGCAGCTCAAGTCCCCCGGTATCCTCGCGGGTAATAAGTCCGCGCTCAAAACACTCCATGGCGAAAGCGATGGTTGTGCCAGTGGAGATAACGTCAAGGGAGTTGGCGTTACAGATCTCGTTTGCCTTAGCCACTGCAGCGGGATCGTCCACCATGCAGTTGGTGCCCAGAGAGCATATGGCTTCGTACTCCGGTCCGCCGTATTCCTCATCAACAAAGTAAGGTGCACCGGAGCGCAAGCGTTTCTTGCAGCGGAGCGGACAGCCGAAGCAGCCCTCCATACCCACGCCTAGTCTTTCCTTGAGAGCCCCACCGTGGATGTTTTTCACCCCAGGGAAGGGAGCGCCCTTCCAGTTCTTGACCGGCAGGTGTCCGATTTCTTCCATACCTTCCATCTCCGGTCCGCCGGTGCCATACTCCGCCAGCACCTGCTGGAGCCAGAAGGTCTTCCAATGCTTTTGGGTAAGCCACTCATTGATAGCCTTTACCTCGTCCCGGCTATACACAGGCACCCGACCGGTCCCCCGCACAGCGACCGCCTTGAGATTCTTGGCGCCCATGACAGCGCCGAGGCCACCCCGACCTGCCGCATCAAAAGGACCGTGCATTATGCAGGCAAATGAAACCAGGTTCTCGCCACCGGGGCCGATCATCGCCACCCGCACGCGTTCATCTCCCAACTCGGACCGGATGGCGGCTTGTGTTTCTTTGGTCTCAAGTCCCCAGAGATGGCCAGCATCACGGATGCTAACCTCACCGTCCTTCACGTAGACAAAGACAGGCTTCTCCGCCTTGCCTTCCACGATCAGTACATCGTAGCCCGCTCTTCGTAGC
This sequence comes from Thermoleophilia bacterium, assembly GCA_026415615.1. Lineage (GTDB taxonomy): Bacteria > Actinomycetota > Thermoleophilia > RBG-16-64-13 > RBG-16-64-13 > JAOAGT01. The sequence continues at coordinate 300,816 of JAOAGT010000005.1, forward strand.
TCAGTGCCCCAATACTCCCCCGCCTGGCACAAGGCAATGCCACCGGAAAGAGGGGACTTAGCCCCCACGGCATGACGCGCGGTGGCGTAAACGGCCGTGCCCGTTACAGGGCCACAAGCAAAAACCAGCTTGTTTTCGGGGCCAAGGGCATCAACGTATTCCGGAAGTTCCTTAAGAAGAATCTCGGAGATGAGCCCGGACCCTCCAAGCCACTTGCGGTAATAACGCTCATCCCTTTCTTCTCTAGTAACTGCGCCGGTTGATAGGTTTACCCGCAAGATCTTGCAGGTGAGAGGTTCCCACGACTCAGTAGTCGTCACTTGTTCCTCGCTAGCCATTCCAATCACCCCGCAAAAGTGCTGTTTGTCTTAATCGTGGTGGCCTGGGAGAGGCAGCCCGCCGCTAACCGGCAGAACTGCACCCGTCACGTACGAAGACATATCAGAAGCCAAAAACAGTGCTGGACCAGCCATTTCTTCTGGCTCACCCATTCTTCCGAGCGGAGCTTTCTTGCCTATCGAATCAAAGAAAGCCTGAGCTTGCTCGGGAGTCATGGAGGCCACAATCTCATCAAAGAAGGGCGTGCGGAACGGGCCGGGCATGATAGCGTTTACGTAGATGTTGTAAGGACCCAGCTCCGCTGCCATGTCAAACGTCAGTCCCAGAACTCCAGCCTTGGCGGCATGGTAGTGAGGATGGGGTGAAGGCGGACTTATGGCTCCGAGTGACGAAATATTGATGATCTTTCCATAGCCGTTTGCCTTCATGTGAGGCACAACCTCTCTGCTGCACAAGAAGACCGCCTTCAAGTTAAGCGCAAGAACCCGGTCCCAGGCTTCTTCCGTGAGCACCGTCAGATTGGTGGGCTTTCCTTGCGCCCCCACCACCGCTCCTGCGTTGTTGACCAAGATGTCGATCTTGCCAAAAGCCGAAACAGTGGCGTCAACCATCTGTCTTACCTGCGCAGCATCGGTTACATCGCACTTAATGAACATGCCCTCGCCGCCGGCGGCCTCGATCTGGCTAACTGTTTCGTTTGCCGCAGTTTCATCGATATCCGCCACGGTCACTTTGGCGCCTTCCCGGGCAAAGGCTACCGAAATAGCTCGTCCCATGCCCTTAGCGCCCCCTGTGACAATAGCCACCCGGCCTTGTAGTAACATTGCCCGCTCCTCTCCCGCGACCTTATGATCTCCTACAACCTAACGTCAATATCGAAAAGATAGTCGTCCCCTCTACGCGCCACCTCGCTCGCCAGCCGTGCTCCACATCGGGGGCAGAAAAACTCGCGAAAACACATCTTGTCTTCGATTTCTTTGGCAAATGAGCGAAACCCGGAACCCAAAGACCCTAGTGGGCTTTCCTTCACCCTGCACCCGTACTTAAAGTTGGAGCCCTGTGGAGCCAGTTCCTGGCCGCAGGTACAGACATACCGCGGTCCATTGGCAGTTCTAGCCAGGCTGAGATGATCGTTTATCACCACTCTTTCGCGCATGTACTACTCGCTCCCTGCCGATAGCCGCTCGCTTCGGCGTCTCTTGCGCTCGAGCTCAGTACCTGCCTCATCTATGCGACCAGCTGCGTCAACCACTACGCCATAGACGAGAAGAGCCGCTTGTGGACTCACTTTACCTTCGCGCAAGTCGCGCTCCACCAAGTCAAGGTCTCGGTCCAGCGGATCCCCATAGCCAGCAAGGTTGGGAAAATTGGTGGTCCAAACACAGCCTTGATCCAACTCGATGGGATCCCCTTTCCAGTATACGGGCTGTTCTTCTCCCCCCATTTGTTCAAAGTCCTGGGGAATGCGGCCAGCAGCTAGAGTTGCGCGCACATCGGAATCCCTTTTCACTCTAAAGAAAGCCCTTCCACCAGGATTCGCCCCCAACAACCCCTGACACTTGGGGAAGCTTTCGTTAGTGTATATGCGCACCTCAAGACGGTCGGTGCCGTGCAGGATCCAGGCTTCTTCAGCCCCCAAGCCACTCCTAAAACGCCCTGCCCCAGCAGCGTCCGCCGGATTGTGCCTGCGGTAAAGAGTAAGCACGGGCCAGGCCATCTCGTTCTCTTCGACATTTGACGCCTCCATGCCCGGCACCCAGTAACTGCCCCCAGTGTCCACTCCGTCTCGCCCCGGCGAGGCTGGCAACGCTCCTACAGCCATGCCGGAGCTCATACCCACAAAGTAGCGGCCATACTGGTTTAAACCGTTGAAAATCCAACCGCCATAGGCGTGCACGTCCGAGATGCCCATGGCCTTATACCGCAGAGGTGGATCGGCACATGCCACCATTTTCGCCACCGCTCCTGAAGCTGTAGCCACCACCATCGGCATGTTGTAGACCCCGGCGGCACTAATAGGCGCAGGGTAGTCAGCGCAGGTGATGGTCCCGGGAACGGGAGAAAACTTGACCCGCCTTGTCACACCGCCGCAGACGCCTCCCAGGTCGTACGCGAGCATCAGAGTGAGAGGGGCGAGCACTGCGCCTACAAAGCCTGCGTAGGTATTGTTGATAGACCCGATCTGAGGAGAGGTCCCCGCATTGTCAACATACAGGTAGTCGCCTTCCTTGCGGATGTTTATCTGACTTACGTAGATGCCGTCGTCGCCGGGAAAAGCGGCTTCAGTGTAGATACGTTCCGACCATCTCCCATCGGGGATCATGGCCAGCTTCTCCACAAAGGCCCGCTCGCCCGCATCCAGGGTCCGTTTCATCACAGCCTTGACCGTAGTGGGACCGTACCGCTCAAGCAGCCGCAAGATGCGCTGGCGGGCCACAGCAAGTCCGGCGAGCGCAGCATGCAAGTCCATAGCCACCGTATCCGGCACACGCGACTGCCGCAGGAAAATGTGCTCAACGTCGCTGCGTAGGCTCCCCCGCTCAACCAACTTGACCGGAGGAAAACAAGGAGGATCTTCCCAGATTGAGCGCGAGTTGAGGCAGAAACTCCCCGGTACCGGCCCACCCACATCGCTGTAATGGACGCAGTTGGCCACCCAACAGAAGAGTTCTCCCTCCCAGAACACGGGCGAAGTCAGACCGGTATCCTGCTGGTGGGAGCTTCCCACATAGGGGTCACTATTTAAGAAAACGTCTCCATCCTCGATGCCGGGATTTTCGCTGCGGTTTTCCAGGATCCATTTGGTCATGATTCCCAGTGTGTTACCCAGGTACATGAGATAAGGACCTAGGAACATCACATCCCCAGTCTCAGTCAGAATGGCGCACTGGAAATCACGATTGATCATCGTGATGGGAGAAATGCTTAGTTTTTGGATGGTGTGGCCATTCTCCATGTTTATGTTTTGCAGACTGTTCCGGATCACCTCATAGGTGATGGGGTCCACCTCCACGTCCTCGGTGAGGGTGTGAAGCCGCAGGCGAGGGGAGATATGGAGTTGCTCGGGCGGGGCATAGCCTCTTGCAATCCCATCCCAGAGGAGCTGCTCATGTTGTCGTGGTGCTTGCTCAGCCCCAGTCTGTCCGGCAATGACGCCCTGCTCGGTCACTGAATCCCCTCCCCATCCAGCCGAAGAACAAAGTTGCCGAAGGCATCACATGCAAGCGTTTGTCCCACCCCTACCGCGATGGAGGTGTAAGGAAGCTCCACCACTGCTGGACCGTCTAGCAAATTGCCTGGCCTTAGCTTGCTCCCATCGTAGACTCGACTTGGCAGACCCCTCATCTGGTCAGGCCAGAATATCGTCCGCTCCTCTACGAAAGCCTCATCTACGTTCCCAGCGCCACCAAATTCTTCTCCTGCTTGTGGCGGTCGCTCTAAGCGCACCACGGCCCTGACCCGAGTGGTAACAAGTTCGATTCCCTGCGACACAATGCCGGCCCCACTGCCATAAAGACGGTCGTAAGTCACGCGAAAATCGTGGACGACCTGGTCCAAATCCTCCTGACGTAGCTCGCCATCCGGAATTCGGACTAACAAACTGTGGAGCCATTGACCGCTGTAGCGAAGAAGCCCAAAACGCTCGAGCTCCACCTGCTCACGGCCATAACCCATCTCAGCCATAGAGCGAAACGCCTGCGACTCAAGCTCAAGGATGATGGCTCTCACGTTCTCTAGCGGGAACGGAGCAAACAAGAGCTGTTCCTTCTCTAGGTTAAGAACCAAGTCGGACGTGGCGCACCCAAAGGCCGAAAGGGTGGAAGCGCCATTACCCAGGGGAATCACCACACCCTGCACACCTAGTTCCTTGGCAAAGTGAAAAGCATGCAGGGGGCCCGCTCCCCCATACGCATAAAGAACAAAGTCGCGCGGGTCAAAACCCCGCATGACCGTCTGCTGGCGGATTAGTTCCGCGGCACGGGCGTTGTTAATTCGGACTATCCCGGCCGCTGTCTCCTCAGGTTTAAGGCCCACCATCTCACCCAGCTTCCCTACTGCCGCCCAGGCCGCCTCGACATCAAGCGGCATGCGGCCCCCGAGGAAACGCGTACTGGAGAGCAAGCCAAGGACCAGATCCGCGTCTGTTACCGTGGGCTCCGTTCCCCCACGCCTGTAACATACCGGCCCTGGATCTGCGCCAGCACTCTCGGGCCCCACCCGTATGGACCGGCTGTAAGGATCAAAGCGAGCGATACTTCCGCCGCCACAGGCAATGGACGTGGTTTCAAGCTGCGGCAGACGATATCGGTATTGACCAACTATCTTTTCTTCGCCTACTAAGGGTTCCCCATCTACAATGAGGCCCACCTCAAAAGAGGTGCCCCCCATGTCGGTGGCAATCACGTTCTTATGCCCGAGCCGCCGGGCAAGTGAAGCTGAACCGATCAACCCCCCCACCGGCCCGGAGCCAAGCGAGGTAAGAGGCGTCTCCACAGCTCGTCTAGCCGGCAACACACCACCTGACACCTGCAAGACCAGTACCGGATGCCTCAGTCCAGCCTCGTGAAGACGATCGGCAGCCCGCTTGAAGCAAGCTGCCGAGGCGGGTGCAATGTAGCTGTTGATAACAGCTGCCACAGTCCTCTCGTACTCGCCCATGCGAGGGGCCACCTGGTGGGAGCAACAGACGTACACATGCGGCGCCACCTGCCGAGCGATTTCCATGGCCCTTAGCTCGTGAGCGGGATTCTTAAAAGACCACAAGAAAGCAATGGCTATGGCCTCGACATGCGCCTCCTCCACCAGGCTGCGCACGGCTTGCTCGACTCCGGTCTCGTCCAAGGGCACTACCACGTTGCCTGCATAATCGATTCGTTCATGGATTTCGCGGATAAGGGCTCGTGGCACTAGTGGCACAGGCTTGTCTGTCGCCTGAGGATGGAAAAGCAGATCAGGTTCGAGCCCCGCGGTGCGGCCGGTGCCACGCATCATAAGAATGGCATCGCCGTGTCCGACTGTGGCCAAAAGACCCGTACGCGCCCCGCGCCTTTCCACCAAGAGGTTTGTTCCCACAGTCGTGCCGAGACTAAAGCGCTCGGTTTGTCTTATCAGTTCCTCCAGGGGGACGCCTATCTCCTCTGCTAGGGCGGCAAGGGCGGCAAACATGCCTTCTGCAAAATCGTGGTGGGTGGTAGCCGCCTTCGCATAGAAGAGGTGACCGTGATCATCCAGAGCGACGCAGTCGGTGAAGGTACCTCCTCCGTCAACCCCTAGGTAGAACCCCATGAAGCACCCCTCCTGCCCGGGGACGTAGTCAATATGTGCTTAGACCGCTCCGAAAGCTGGTGGTTGCCCTATACGAGAAGCCGAACCAGCTCCGTGATGTCGGCCAGATCGTCTAGTCTCGACACTCGCTCGATAACCTCATCCGCTCTGGCTTCGGAAATCGGATACCCAGCATGAGCAAGACAGCTCTTAAATTTCTTCACCACATCTTCAAATGACAACGGACGCGACGGCGTCCCTGTGGGCTGATCGACCTGCTCGGTATAAACGGTCCCGCTCTTGGTGGTGACCGTAACCCGTGCTGGCTCAATTCCCACATCGCCGCGATCCAAGCTGTGGTCAACCTCCACCGTAGTCTTAGCCGTTATGTCGAGAATATCTGGGCTCTTGATGGCCTCGATGCTAAAGTCAGCCAGTGTTGCCCTGCGCCTAGCAAGCGCGGTCGCCACTCCCCAGATGATGCTGAACTGACTATCCACCGGGTTGGTCGGCCGCGACTTTGTCTCAAGAGGAGTAGCAAGTAGAAAGTATGTTCCCTGACCGCAATTAATGAGCACGCGTTCGATATCCTCCGGCCGGAGATTGTGCTTGGTAGCCACAGCCAGCCCCGCGTCGATAAATGCGTGCACGCCGCGGCAGCAAGGATAGGGCTTGATCGACACGTTCATGGTTTCAAAGCGCTCGCCAATCTCCGCAAGCAGTATCTCCCTCGAGAAAGAGGCGCCGTGATACACGTGATACATGCCCGCGCGACCTTCGAGAATGTTCCGCGCTCCCGTAACTCCCCTCTTGGCCAGCAAAGCCGCCACGATGCCTCCGCGCACGGCAAAGCCGGGCCCTAAGCGCTTGGTAAGCACGCCGTCCTTCACTGCCTGGCCATTGCCAGCCGACTGGTGGTAACCGATTCCTATGGCGCTCGTAAGCCGGTCACTGTCAAGACCTAAGATGCGCCCAGCCACAGCAGCAGCCGCAAGAAACCCATAAATACTCGTAAGATGCCACCCATATTTGTGGATGTTCTCACCCGGCCTGGTAGCCAGTCCCAGACGACAGATGAAGTCAGTGCCTAGAACAACACAAGTGATGAGCTCTTGTCCGCTTATGCCCCCGACATATTCCCCCATCGCTAACGCGGTAGGGATCGCAACCACCCCAGGATGCATGATCGCATCCTCATGGACGTCATCAAAATCAAGAGCGTGTGCCATGGTGGCATTCAGCTGAGCGACATTCGGAGCAGGAGCCCTATCCCCGTAACGAATCACGGTGCTCTGCTCTGCTCCTCCCCACTCCCTAACCAAGTCCCGAAGCTCAGCAACGCCTGCCTCCGCGGACCCGCCGAGAGCGATCCCCAGAAAATCCAAAACTTGATTCTTTGTAGCCTCTACAACTTCCGTGGGAAGATCGCTAAAACGCACCTTGCAGAACTGCTCCACAAAGGGTTGGACTGCGTCGGGATACACTTCATCTGGGCTATAAAGCATCGTGTTTTTCCCTTTCCGGCCGGGGTAAGCTGCGAACTCTTCCTTGTTCACTCAACGGCATTAAGTTCAGTCTAGCTAAAACCTGTGTCATCATAGTTAGTGCTGCTATGCCCTGTCAAGAACTTTGGGAGGTGCGGGGCCGGAGACCAAAATGGTCTCCGGCCCCGCACCTCTTCCCGGACTACGCCCTCACCGAGAGCACGCCTTCTTCTCCTTTAGGCGCTCACGCTCCCACTCGACTCATCCTCCACCACCCACCCCGAAAGGGAGACCCCAGTAGCAGGGTCATAGTTGCGGGAGAAAGCTTCAGGGTAGGCTTGGCGTAGAGCAGCCATCTCTTCTTCGGTTACCTTAGCTACTTCCACCAGAAAGCTGCTTACCACCATGCCGGTGGCATGCTGGGAGGTTAGGTTATGGGGAGTGATGGTGTTAATAGCTCCACCCCGGTCTAGTTCCCCGGGAATGATGGGATCCCAGCGAGCCCCGTGGTCCATGTAGGCTACTCCGGGGCGTACTCT